>DASTDN010000511.1:0-19626 GCA_035710365.1 Streptomyces sp.
AGGCTCCGGCACCGGGTTGGGGCGGGGCTGCGGATCCTTCGGGTCCGGCCCCGGGGTGGGCCCCGGCGGGACGGGGTCCGGGAACGAGTTCGTCATCATGCCCTCCAGCCAGTCGGACGACGTCGACCTTGGACTACTCCCCCGCCTACCCGGCCGTCCCGCGGCCAGTCACACGGGGGCGTGACGCGCAAGGACTCAACCGGGTCAACCAGGCTGCCGCGCCGAAGCCGGCCGCAGCCCCGGCGCGGGCCCACGGCACCGGAGAGTCCGGCAGGAGGGCCGTGACGAGCCGCGCGCACCGCCTCCTCCCCACCGCGTCGTCCACCCACGACGGCCCACCTGGAGTCGTGCCGTGCGCACGTCCGCACGTCGCCGGTACGACCGGTGTGTGTACGGGGCCTCCTCCTCCAGGAAGCCGGCCGCCGGCGTGAGCGTGCTCTCCTCTCCGGCGGCGACCGTCTGCCACAGCGGACCCAGAACCACACCGGGACGGGCGGCCGCGGCGCCCGTCCCGGCAACCCGGGGGACGCGGAGGGGTGGGCGGTGCCGCAGGCCGGGCACCGAGCACCGGCGGGCGCACCTCGCGCGTCCCGCGGGTCAGACCGAGGCGGCCTGCGGGCTGCGTTCCTGGTCCGAGCCCGGCACCGGCTCGGACGGGTCGGCGCCCAGGGCCACGATGCGGTTACCGCGGTCCACGTGCACGATCCGGGGCGTGAGGGCCCGCGCCTCGGCGTCACTCACCTGGGCGTAGCTGATGATGATCACCAGGTCGCCGGGGTGGACGAGATGGGCGGCGGCTCCGTTGATCCCCACGACCCCGGATCCCCGCTCGCCCTCGATGACGTACGTCTCGAGGCGCGCCCCGTTGGTGATGTCCACGATGTGCACCAGCTCACCCGGCAGCAGATCGGCGGCGTCGAGCAGATCCGCGTCGATGGTCACCGATCCCACGTAGTGCAGGTCGGCCTGGGTGACGGTGGCGCGGTGGATTTTGGACTTGAACATGGTGCGCAGCATGGTGAACTCCCGGAAGACGGCTCCCTGCCCGCTTTCCGCAGGTCAAGGGCGGTCTCGACTGTACACCGGGACGCGCCTGTCGAGGATTGTGAGTAACATCGCTCCGCTCGGGCGATACAGCTTGACGCCTGGGCTTGCGCGCCGCACCGGCGCCTGTTCAGGGACCTCCGGGAAGCCCGGCGACTCATGCTGACCGGATGCTGACTTGACTGATGAGCCCTCAAAGATGCGGGGGACCACCCTGCACACCCACAGGTCGGTGCGTCCACGCACCGACTTGTCGGGCACCGACATCGCTCTGGTTCGTGGAACACGGTCCCTTAGGCCATCGGCCGGTCGGCGCTCGACCGCCCCGGACACCGGCTCGCTGCCTGCCGCCCGCCCGAGGCCCCTCGGCAGCGTGGAACTCGCGAGCGAGGCGGGCCAAGGCGCCGACACCCGCCCGCCCTGGCCGAAGTCCAGGTCATGTGCCCCTGCGCACTTGCGTGCGCCGCTCCTTCCTTCCGTACGGTCCAGCCGATGGCGAACCGCCCTCGCACACCGTGAAGGAGAGCTTTTGAAGCCGACCGAGGAAGTGCTCCAGGACCTGACCCGGCCCTCGAACGTCTCCGTCCACTCCGATGATGCGCTCGTCGGGAAGGTGAAGGCCGCCATCGCGGCGGACGACGAGAAGCGCAAGGAGAATGAGGACGAGCCGCTCCGCCGGAAGCCCGCTCTCCTCCCGATCCTGCCGACGGAGCTGCCCCGGCAGTTCGAAGTGCCCCTCTGGTACGTGCTCCACACCCTCGGCCGGGCCACTGCCCTGTCGTGGCGTGGTGCGGGCCGGGGGCTGGCGGAGCACTGGGGCGCACTCAAGTACACCCAGGCCCTGGCCGGCGGTCGTGACTCCTTCCTCGGCCTCACCGACGAAGGCCACCGCATCGCGGACCACTACAAATCGCTGCAGTCCGGCGAGCTCGGCATCGGCTTCGCGCTCACTCTCACCGAGCACATGCTGCGCAGCCGCTTCCCCGACCATTCGGTGACGATCGTCCCCGCTGACACGGCGTTACGCGCGGGCTGGGCCCTCACCAGCAAGGACAAGGGCGAGAAGGTGAAGTACCGCTATCGTCCCCAGTACATCGCCGAGGTCTGGCGGCCGGGCGAGCCGTCCCTTGCCATCCCCCTCGCCTGCAAGGGCAACCACAGCGACTCCGCCACCTCCGCCGAGCAACTGGCCTCCGCCTCGGCCCACGCCGAAGCGGTCCACATCGGCGCGTGGAATGAGACCCCCGGCCTGCTGTTCAGCACGCAACTCCCGACGGACGGCGGCACGATGACCGTCCACGTCCTCCAGGCACCGGGCAGTGGTGGTCGGCTGTCCCCTGCAGAGGGCCGGGAAGCGAACCTGAACGCCCCGCCGTGCCAAGCGAACGTGATGCCGGACATCCACCCGCCGACCGAGGGCCTGGTGGCACCGGAGCCCGTACGGGGCTGCCACGTGCAGCCGAAGGACTACGCCTGGTTCCAGGAGTCCCTGGCCCGCACCACCGCGGCGGGCCTCATGGCCTTCACCGGCTCCGGCCGCGCGACCGCCCGCCACCTGACCGACCGGCAGGGCCGCAAACGCTTCACCGGTCTCGAACACGCGGCCAGCATGAGCATCCAGGACGTCGCCCACACCCTCTTCGGCAACGAGTACGTCGGCACCGACCACGTCTTCCGCCTCAACGGCCCCCGCGTCGAGGCGTTCTCCGGCGTGGACGAGGAGGTCTTCCACCTCCTCGCCAGGGGCGACATCGAGGCGTACCGCGCCCTCGTCCACGCGAGCCGCCACGTTCGCCCCCGCCTCACCTTCGACGAGGACTGGGGCGGTCCGGTATCCGTCCACGCCGACGGCTCTGTCTTCGCTCTGCGAGTGCTGCCGGGACAGGACGAGGAGCCTCGCGCAGACTCGGGCCGGTGACCCGCTCCTGAGGACCAGGTCTGTCCGCACGACCTCTGGACGGGCAGACCCGGCTGACGACCAAGAGCGCGGGCCTCGCCCCCGATCACCGTCCGAAGAGATCTACGCTGCCGTCCAAAAGCTCCAGTGCCTCCTCCCACTGAAAGCACTCCGCTCCCCCGCCCGCCTTCGGCTGGTGCGGTTCATAGACCCCACGAGCACGCCCATCTCCTGCGACTGGTCCAGGCTCCGGCCGTAAGCCGGGGGGCGGCCATGGCCGTGTTCACGTACGGCAGGACGGCCGTGGGGAATCCCAACCTGTATGCCTCGCACAGAACGCCCAGGGCGTGGGTGTCGGCAATGCCGAGAGGCCCACTTGTTGATCGTGTTGAACGTGGCCGGTGCGACGGCGGTAGAGGGGATGGACGCGATGAACGCCCCTCAGGCCTGCTCGTCATGGATCCGCGCACCCAGATCCTCTGCCCACGCCAGCGCCCACGCCTTGAGTTCGTCGATCTGCCGGGAGGTGAGGCCGTACGCGGTGTAGTCCTCGTCCTCGTACCAGTCCGCGCCGACGAGCCGGTCCCGGAGGTCTTCGAGGCTGAACTCGTCGTGGGCGCGACGGCGGCCCAGGGATTCGAGGTCGGCGGTGGAGCGGTGGCGGGATGCGGCCTGGACGTCGATGAGGTCGCGGACGGTGCCGCGGTCGGCGAGGGCACGGACCTTGGTGCCGATCACGTCGTCGAGGGAAAGAACGGGGCCGTAGGGGGTCTGGGCAGGCGGAGCCCAGAACGCCTCCTTGAGAACGTCGACCTCGCACTCCTCACCGGAGTCCGGATCGGTGGCGAGGAACCGGCCGCTGAGCGGATCGGTCTGGACGTGCGTGGTCCGCCAACCGCGTGCGCCGAGGCCTGCTGTGAGTGCGGCGACGATCTCCTGCATCGGAGCGGGGTTCTCGGTGGCGACGTCGAGGTCACGGCTGAAGCGTTCGACCAGGCCGTGGGCCTGCACGGCGTATCCGCCGGTGAGGACCAGAGGGGAGGGGGAGCCGAGGTCGAGGATGTCGGCGAGGAGACGCTCGTGGAGCGGAGTGAGCTTCACGCGGCGGTCGTGTCGGCGGGAGCGGTGCGGAGCAGCTCGGGGAAGGCGCCCTCCCAGACCTCGCGGATGTAGGGACTGATCAAGCGCCGCAGCACGGGCCACTGCTCGGTGAGCAGCCGGTGGTGCAGGAGAGCCACCAGGTCCTCACTCAGTCCTTCGGCGAGGACGGTCCGGTAGAGCGTCATGCGGGACTTGGGACGGTCCAGGCTGTAGCTCGTCCGCCCGGACCAGACGATGTGGAGTGGCAGGTCCACGTTGCCCTCGACGGGGCCGGCCAGCTCCTGCAAGCGCTCGGGCAGTCGGCTGCGGTAGCGGTCCCGCAGTACCTCGGCGCGGGGGGCGGTGTTCGTCCTGTCCATGCGTCCAGTATCGCTGCCGGGAGGCGGCGGCATGCCGCATACGGGGCCCCTGTCGTACGTACGGGTCGGCCGACCGCCCGGCCTTCCCTAAGACATCTCACCCAGTGGGCGCTAGCCCATCAGCGCCTGCCCGCGCAGGCACCCGCGGGCGCGGCAACCGGCTGCCCTGCAGACCCGGGACCAGCCCCGCCCGCGAGCGCGGGTGATCACGGCGCAGCAGGTCACGCGGAGGGCCGCCGCAGTGGAGTCGGCTGCGGCTTCGGTCTCGGTGTCGCAGCGCACGACGGTGCCGAAGCCGAGGCACACGGCGCCGGGCGCAGTGGACGAGACGGACACCGGGGCGGGCGAAGCCGCGGTAGCGGCCGGAGCGGGCAGGTAGCGGCACACGAGGGACACAGGACGACTCGCTTCTTCCCGGATGCCCCAAGACTTCAGCGGGCGTCCTTGTCCGGGCTCGCACGGAAACTCCCGGGACGGGGACCCCGGCCGGGCCGAACAGCAGCGACGCGTCCACCCGGACGCCCCGGCCGGAATGCCGGGGCGGCGGCACCGCCGGCCCGCGCCGGCCGTAGCCCGGCCCTCCCACGGGCGAGACCGCCGGCCACGCCCCGCCCGCAACGCGCACACGGACATGCGCACGTTGCGGGCCACGGCACAGGGCGCGCGAGCGGACAGCGAGCGGAGTGCCGGTGAAGCGGCCGGGCCGCGGGACGGGGCGGCTCAGCCGCCGCTCTTGCGCCTGAACGACCGCTGGCTCGCAGCCGGGCCGTGCGCCCCGCGCACCTTCGACGCATTCGGGTTGGCGGCAAGGTCGGCCGCGTCCGCCTGTGCACCGCGCTTGCGCGCCAGGGCTTCGCGGAACTTGCGCTTGAGGTCGTAGTTGCCGTCGCTCTCCGGGGCCAGAGGGGACGTCTCGGGGGCGGTCGGCTCCGAACCTTCCGTGGTTGCGGGCTCTTCGGTCATGGTGACCTCCTGGGTTCGGGGGCGGGCCAGCACAGCTTGTCACGCCGGACGCAGTGCGGTGCGCCGACGATGTCATCCTGCCCCGTTTCGGTGGTATCCCTCCGGCGGCCGAGGGCGTTCGCTTCGTGGTGGGAGGCACAGGACGGTCTTCGGGCCGGGCCGCGGGGTGCCGATCCCGTGGCCGGGAGATCCGCTGACGGGGCGACGGCTTTCAGCCGTTGCGACGCACGAGGGCGGCCCTGCGGGCCTCGGCGAGCTTGCGGGCCTCGCCGGCCTTTCGGGATTTGCCGCCGGAGCCGCGGGAGGTGTCCTTGCTGGTGCCGAGGCCGCGGAAGGCGACGTTGGTGTTCTTGGGCCGGGGGGCGGCGGGCCCGCCGTCGAGCGGGGTTCCGGAGGGTGCCCTGGCGCCGGTGATCCGGCTCAGTTCCGCCTCGCCCGAGCGCACCTTGGTGACGGTCGGCTCGATGCCGGCCCCGGCCATCATGCGGCTCGTCTCGTGGCGCTGGCCCGACAGCACGAGCGTGACCACGCTGCCGGACTCACCGGCGCGGGCGGTGCGGCCGGCCCGGTGCACATAGTCCTTGGGGTCGGTGGGCGGGTCGACGTTGACCACGAGATCGAGGTCGTCGACGTGCAGGCCACGGGCGGCGACGTTGGTCGCCACCAGAACGGTGATCTGGCCGTTTTTGAACTGCGCCAGGGTCCGTGTGCGCTGTGGCTGGGACTTGCCGCTGTGCAGGGCCCCTGCGTGCACCCCGCTGGCTCGCAGATGCCGGGTGAGCTGGTCGACGGCGTGCTTGGTGTCGAGGAACAGCAGGACGCGGCCGTCGCGGGCGGCGATCTCCGTGGTGACGGCGTAGCGGTCAGGGCCGTGCACGACCAGAACGTGGTGCTTCATCGTCGAGACCGTGCCCGCGGACGGGTCGACCGAGTGGACGACGGGGTCGTGGAGGTAGCGGCGGACCAACTGATCGACGTCGCGGTCCAGAGTGGCCGAGAACAGCATCCGCTGACCGTCGGGGTGTACCCGGTCGAGCACGTCGGCGACCTGCGGCAGGAATCCCAGGTCGCACATCTGGTCGGCCTCGTCCAGCACGGTGATCCTCACCCGTCCCAGGCGACAGGCGTTGCGCTCGATCAGGTCGTGCAGGCGTCCGGGGGTGGCGACGACCACCTCGGCCCCCTGGCGCAGCGCGGCGATCTGCCGGCCGATCGACATGCCGCCGACGACCGTGGCCATCCGAAGTCGCAGCGCCTCGGCGTACGGCGCCAGCGCCTGGGTGACCTGCTGGGCCAGCTCCCGGGTGGGCACGAGGACCAGAGCGAGGGGCTGCTTCGGTTCGGCGCGCCGCCCGGCCGTGCGGGTCAGCAGCGGAAGGCCGAAGGCGAGCGTCTTGCCCGATCCGGTGCGCCCGCGCCCCAGGACGTCACGCCCCTTCAGGGCATCAGGCAGTGTGGCGGCCTGGATCGGAAAGGGTTCGCGCACCCCGAGTCCGCTCAGTGTCCGCAGCACCTCCGCCGGCAGTTCGAGACCGGCGAAGGAGACGGCCGGGGGCGGCGCCGGAGTCGTGGCCCCGGGCTGGGCAGGACCGCCGTGCGCGATGCCGGAGTCGTCGGGGTGCTTCATGAAACAGCCTTCCGCAGGGGAACGTACCGAGGAAGGCCCGGCAGGATTGGACAGCCCACGGCACAAGCGGAACCGGACAGGCGGCCTCGCCCACCGCGACGACCACGCAAACGCACGACAGTAACACAAGCCATAAACGCGAATGGGTGGCGCTGTCCACGTGTGGGCCCGTGGAGTGCTCCGTCATCCGGCGCTGCCGGGGCCGCCACTGCTTCGCGCTCTTTCACCGACGCCCTCGGAGTCGACGGTCCGCTCGTGGGGGCGGCGGGCGTTGCCGGCGGGCCGCCTGCACGAGCGAGTCCGCACCGGCCGTCGTCGCCCGGACGCGCGCTCGACGGGGCGGGGTGGCAGACCCGTGACCGCCACCGTCCTGCCGCCCTCCGGCGAACGGGCCCCGGCACCGGCCACCACGCCGGACGAGAAGCCCCGGGCGCGCCGGCCGGAAGGCCCGCGCCGCCCCCGCGTCACGGTGGCTGTCCACAGGCGTGACCCTGGAGGCCGACACAGGCGGCCCCATCGTGGCGTCTGGAGGCCGTCCCGGTGCGGCCCCATCGTGGCGCCGCTCCGGGCCGCCCGGAATTCGCCATTGGCCTCACCGGGCACGCCTCCCGGCGAGGCACCTCACGTCCGCGCCGCGCACCCACTCCGCATCAGGGCGTTGACGTGCGGGAACAGCCCCTCACACCGCTACGTGAAGACGTCCACACATAACCTTCACGTTCCAATCACTTCCAGCCACACCACCTACACAATGTGTGGACAGGTGCAGACAGTGTGGCGGGGCCGTGCTTAATCTCCCGGCCCATGAGCATCCTTCGCACGAGACGCTTCGGTCTCGCCACGATCATCGCCCTCACCCTCGCCCTCTTGGGCGTGGCGCCCTCCGCGAGTGCCGCCGACCCGGCCCCGGCCGAGCTGTCGTTCAGCACCAGCGCCGCCACCACCACGCCCGGCGGGGCCGTGAACCTGTCGATGACGATCAAGAACAATCACACGTACGACGTCTGGTTCATCTACCAGACCATCACCCCGACCTGGCTGACCACCCAGCGCCCCGACCTCAAGTACAGCTTCACCGGCTGCAGTCTGGCGACGGGCACCGGGTCGGTCCCGTGTTCCGGTACCGGGCCGGCGGACCTCGGGGGCAACTACGGCGCCACCATCCCGCCCGGCCAGAGCCGCACCGTCACCCTGACCATGCAGGTGGCCGCCGACTCGGGCTGCAACGGCAACATCGGCTTCTACTCCTACTTCTACGCCGAGTTCAGCGACAGCAGCAACCTCAGCGGCGGTCCGGTCTACACGCCCGAGACCCGCGTGCTCTGCGCCTGACCGCGCCCCCCAGCGGCGCACGCCCCCCGAGCGGGGGCCTCATGACGAAGACGGCGGCCGGCCCTGCTCCACGCCGGCCGCCGTCGGCACGCCACCGCGAAGTGACTTGATCCGGTCCACACCGGCCGGCGTTCCGATCCGGGTTTCCGGCGGCCCGCTCCGTGTGGTCCGGGGGACGCGCATCGCGCCGTTCGCCTTCCGCGGCAAGAGACGGAATGCGGAGCGGGACCCGCTCCCGAGGGCCCGGAGGCCTCACACGCCCCACGGCGAGCGTCTTGTCGCATTGACCGCCGCATACGCTTTTCCGTCAAGTTCCTCAGCAGGTCCACAAAAACTCCACACAGACATCACACTATGTGGCACGACGGATGCGTCGGCGACCGGCGTCTCAGGGGGGCGGCGGCGTGGTCAAGGGGGCGGGGCAGGCTCCGACAGGAGCCCGACCACCCCTGCCCTGGGGAAGGGTTTCCATCGCATGAAGCGAACCATTCGCACCACCGCGCTCTTAGTGGGCGCGCTGCTGGCGACAACCGGACTGCCCGCTGTCACGGCACAGGCGGACGATCCGGCACCGCGCGTGGATCTGCGCGTGCTGGTCGTGAGCGACGGGGGGCCGTCCACCGACGCCATCGCCGCCGAACTGGAGAACGCCGGAACGCCGTACACCGAGGTCGACCTGGGGGACACCGGCCGGGCCGTGATCGACGCGGACTTCCTCGCCGACACGGTCGACGGCCGGCCACGCGCGAAGTACCAGGCCGTCGTCCTGCCCAACGACAATCCGTTCCCGACGGGCTCCGCCGAGATGGCGGCCCTCGTGGCCTACGAGCGGACGTACTCGGTCCCGCAGGTCGACGCCTACACCTACGCGCGTCCCCAGGTGGGTCTCAACGCGGCGGTCGGCACGGGTTACGCCGGCAGTGTCGACGGAATACGGGCCGAGGTGACGCAGGCCGGGAAGGCCGGGGCCTTCGGCTACCTGGAGGGCACCGTCCCGTTCGAGGACAACTCCCCCACCGTGGGCGAGTCCTACGCCTACCTCTCGACGCCGGCCACCGGCGCCGACTTCGTCCCCTACGTCCAGGCCGCCATCCCGGGCAGAACGACCAAGGGCTCCCTGGTGGGCGAGTACCGGCACGACGGGCGACGAGAACTCGTCGTCACCTTCGTCTACAACCGGTATCAGCAGCAGTACCGGCTGCTGGCCCGGGGCATCGTGGAGTGGATGACCGGCGGCGTGCACCTCGGCGCCCAGCGCAACTACTTCGCGGTCCACGTCGACGACGTCTTCGCCACCGACGACCGCTGGGACACCGAACGCAACTGCACGCCCGGCTCCGTGGACTGCCCGTCGGGTGACGACACTCCGGACCCGATCCGCATGGTCCCGGCCGACGTCGACCACGCGTACGCCTGGCAGAACAGCCGGAACTTCACCTTCGACCTCGCCTACAACGCCTCCGGCACCGTGATCCACCGTGCGGAGAACGGCGGTCTGGACGCCCTCGCCGACAAGCTGAAGACCGACCGCGACCGGTTCCGGTGGATCAACCACACCTACACCCACGCCTTCCTGGGCTGCGTACAGGACACCAGCACGGTGCCGTGGAAGTGCGCGACGAACGCGGACGGCTCCACCCGGTGGGTGAGCCGCAACGACATCGCCGACGAGATCGCGACCAACGAGGCGTGGGGTGTGGCGGCCGGACTTCCGCTCCGGAAGGAGGAGTTGATCACGGGTGAGCACTCCGGTCTGAAGGTGAGCCCGCAGCAGCCGGTGGACAACCCCCACCTGGGTCCCGCCCTCACCGACACGGGCATCCGGTGGCTGGCCTCGGACAACTCCCGTGACCCGGCGCTGCGCGCAGTCGGCCCCGCCACGACCGTCTCCCGCTACCCGATGAACGTCTTCTACAACGCGGGGCGGGTGGCCGAACAGGTCGACGAGTACAACTGGATCTACACCAGCCGCGCCCAGGGCGGCGGCGGGATCTGCGAGGACAACCCCGCCACCTCCACCTGCCTGGCCGCGCCGCTGGACATCGCCACCGGCTACACCGGGCACATCGTGCCGCTGGAGACCCGGATCGCGCTGGGGCACGTCCTCGCCAACGACCCCAAGCCGCACTTCATCCACCAGTCGAACCTCGCCGAGGACCGCATCGCCTACCCGGTGCTCGACGGTGTGCTCGGCGGCTACGACGACCTGTTCACCGACGACACCCCCGTGGTGAACCTCCGCATGAAGGACATCGGCGTCGAACTGCAGCGCCGGGCCGCCTGGCGGGCGGCCCTCGACGCGGGCCAGGTCACCGCCTACCGGATCGGCGACAGCGTGACCGTGCAGACGCCCGCCGCAGTGGCGCTCACCGCCACCATGCCCGCCGGCACCCTGCACGGCGGCACCGGCTTCGGGACCGCCTACGCCGGCGCGGTCTCCGGCTGGGCCCCGGGCGACGGCCTGCCCTACACCCTGGACCTGCCCACGTCCGCCGGCGCACCGGCCGCGGCGGCCGAACCGGACGCGGCGCCCGCCGCACCGGCGGACCCCGCGCCCCGGACCAGGGTGCCGGCCGGCGTCGAGGAGCGGGTCCCCTACGGCGCGGAGCGCTGACGGGCGTACGACCTTCCTGTCCCGGCCGCCGGTGCGGCGGCCGGGCCGGGCCCGCGCCTCCCGGGCCCGACACCCCCACCTCCCGGCCGTGGAGCACACCGATGCACCTTCCCCACGGCGCGCCACACCCGCGCGGGCCGCGCGTCACCCTGCTCACCGAAGGCACCTACCCGCACAGTCACGGCGGGGTGAGCGTCTGGTGCGACCAACTCGTCACCTGCATGCCCGACATCGCCTTCGACGTGATCGCCGTCACCGGCACCGGCCACGAGCCGGTCGTCTGGGACGTCCCCGCCCACGTCGGCCGCATCGTCTCCGTTCCCATGTGGGGTCCCGTCCCGGACGGGCGCGCGCCGCGCGGGCGCCGGCTCGGGCGGCTCGCCGAGTCCTACGAGCGCTTCGTGGCCGCGCTGCTCGACCCGCGCGCCGAGGACGGCTTCGGCCCGGCCCTGTACGCGCTCGCACGGGCCGCCGAGGACGGCAGGCTCAGCCCGTTCCTGCGCGGGGACCGGGCCATCGGCATCCTCACGGCCCTCTGGAACCGGCCCGGGATCGCGGTGCGCGAGGCCCGGCCCACCCTGCAGGACGCGGTGACCGCGACCTCGCTGCTGGAGCACGCGCTGCGGCCGCTGGCCGCGCCCTTCCCGCAGACGGGTGTGGCGCACGCGGTCAGCGGCGGCGTGGCGGTCCTGCCGGGCCTCGTCGCGCTGGAACGGCACGGTGTGCCCCTGCTGCTCACCGAGCACGGCGTCTATCTGCGAGAGCGCTACCTCGGGTACCGGACCGCTCCCTACCGGTGGCCGGTGAAGGCACTCGTGCTGGGCTTCTTCCGGCTGCTGGCGGAGGAGACGTACCGGCGGGCCGCCCTGATCACCCCGGGCAACCGCTACAACCGGCTCTGGGAGGAACGCGGCGGCGCCGCGCCGGAGTCGATCCGGACGGTCTACAACGGCGTCGACCCGGCCGCGTTCCCGCCCGCCGGCCCCGAGCCCGCCGGTCCCGTGCTGAGCTGGGCCGGCCGAGTCGACCCGATCAAGGACCTGGAGACCCTGATCCGCGCCTTCGCGCTGGTACGGGCGCGGGTACCCGCCGCGCGGCTGCGCCTGTTCGGCGGCACACCGCGCGGCGGGGAGGCCTACCGGGACCGGTGCGAGGCACTGGCCGCGGAACTGGGCCACGCCGACGCGGTCACCTTCGAGGGCCGGGTCGAGGACATCAAGGACGCCTACGCGGCGGGCAGCGTCGTGATGCTCTCCAGCATCAGCGAGGGCTTCCCCTTCACCCTGATCGAGGCCATGTCCTGCGGGCGGGCGACCGTCTCCACGGACGTGGGCGGCGTCCAGGAGGCCGTCGGCGACACCGGTCTCGTGGTGCCGCCCCGCGACCCGGCCGCGATGGCCGGCGCGGCACTGGAACTGCTGGCCGACGCCGAGCGGCGCCGGAGGATGGGCGAGGCGGCCCGGCTCAGGGTGATCGAGCAGTTCACCCTCCGGCAGACCATCGACACCTTCCGCTCCATCTACCTGGAGCTGTCGGCGCCCGGTGGCCGCAGCGCGCCCGCGGCCACCGAAGAGCGCGCACGCACGACGGCGGGCAGGTCGCCGGTGAGGAGCGCGGCCGGATGAGCGGACCCCTGTGGCTGGAGCCGGGCGACGCGGAACAGGACACCCTGGCCCCGCGCCTCACCGAGGACCGCGCCCCCGCGCTGCGCCTCACCGGCCGGCACACGCCGGCCCCGGCCGGGCCCGGCCACGGAGCGCGGCATCACGCGGTCGACGGGCTCGCCGCCGAACTGGCCGACCGCCTCGGGCCCGCGGTCCACCCCTACGAGGTCGCCGCGCTGCTGGAGTCCGAGGGATTCACCGGCGAGGTGATCCGGGAGAAGTACGGGCACGCCGACCTGTTCTCGCTGGCGACGGCACTGTACCGGCGCGTACCGCGGACGTTCCCCGAGCCGCCGCGGCCCGTCGACCCCTGGCGGCCGGACCATCTGCGCTGCGCCCTGCGGGGGCTGCTGTTCGCACTGCCCGGCCTCGCCTACGCGCTCGCCGGGCGGCTGCTGCCCCCCGGCGACGGCACGGTGCGGGCACTGGTGGTGGCCGGACTGATCTCCTGGGCCTGGAACCAGGCACTGGGCCACCGGGCGTACGTGCGCCTGGCGACCGGGCGCCGGGAGGCGGGCCGCACCCTGGCGAAGGGGGCGCCGCTGGGCGCCGCCACGGCGGCCGCCGCAGGAGTGGCGCTCTCGGGACCGGGCGGGACGGCACTGGCCGTCGCGACCCAGTCGGCGTACCTCGCGGCGGCCGGTGTGCTGCTCGTACTGAGCCGCGAGCGGCTGCTGCTGGCGGTCCTCGTACCGGTCGCCGCCGGGGGGACGGCGCTGCTGTGGTGGGAGCCCGGGACCGTGCTCCGGGCCGGGCTGCCGCTGCTGTCGCTCCTCGGGGCGGTCGCCGCGGCGGGCTGGGCGCTGCGCGCCACGGACGCGGCTCCGGCCGCGCCCGGCGCCACACGTCCGGGACTGTGGCCGTCCCTCCCGTACGGACTGTTCGGGCTGGCCGCCGGGGCGCTGGTGTTCCTGGCGGGCCGGGACCATCCCTGGGCGGTGATCGTGCTGACCCTGAGCATGGGGCCGGCCGAGTGGCTGCTGTACCGCTACCGCGGACTGTCGGTGGCGGCTCTGCGGTCCACGAGGACCCTGGCCGGGTTCCGTGCCCGTTCCTGTGCCGTTCTCGCCGGCTGCCTGCTGGTGTACCTCGGTCCGCTCGTGCCAGCGGCGCTGCTGGTGGACGCCGAGCCCGTCACGCTGCTGCTGCTCGCGGCCGCGCTGTGGATCTCCCTGCTGCTCCAGGCGTTCGGCACCGCCTGGCCGCCGGCGGCCCTGTGTCTCACGGCGGCGGCGTTCGCCGGCACGGTGACGCTGACCGGCGCCCCACCGGGCACCGCGGCGCTGCCGCTGTGCTGCGGGGCCGCAGTGCTCTGTCTCACCGCGGTGGCCGTACGGCAGTTGGGCCGCCCCGCCGCCCACGGCTGACACCGCTTCGCCGGCCGGGGACGCACCACCGCCCCGCCCTCCGTCTCCCGGGCCGCCCGCGGCCCGCCCCGGACCACCGACCAGCACCACCGGCCACGACCACCGACCAGCACCACCGACCAGCAACCAGCAACCAGCAACCAGCAACCAGCAACCACCGGAAGGACATCACCTTGACCGCTCCGCCGCTCGCCGCCGTCACCGGAGCCGAGGGCTTCATCGGTTCCCACCTCGTCGAGGCGCTCGTCGCCTCGGGGCACCGGGTGAGGGCCATGGCGCAGTACAACTCCTTCTCCTCGTACGGCTGGCTGGAGACCCTCTCCCCCGATGTCCTCGGCCACGTCGAGATCGTCCTCGGCGACGTCCGGGACCCGGGCTCGGTCCGTCATCTCGTCGAAGGGGCCGACAGCGTCTACCATCTGGCCGCCCTCATCGCCATCCCGTACTCCTACCGCGCGCCCCACAGCTACGTGGAGACCAACGTCACCGGCACGCTGAACGTGCTGGAGGCGGTACGGGCCGCGGGCACACCGCGCCTGGTGCACACCTCCACCAGCGAGACCTACGGCACCGCGCAGACCGTGCCGATCAGCGAGGACCACCCCATCAACACCCAGTCCCCCTACGCGGCCTCGAAGGCGGGCGGGGACCGGCTGGCCGACAGCTACCACGCCAGTTTCGGCACCCCGGTGGTGACCCTGCGGCCGTTCAACACCTTCGGGCCGCGCCAGTCCATGCGGGCCGTCATCCCGACCGTCATCGGCCAGGTCGCGGCCGGTGAACGGACCATCATCCTCGGTGATCTGCGTCCCACCCGCGACTTCACCTTCGTCAAGGACACCGCTCAGGCGTTCCTGGCGGTCGGCTCCGCGCCCGCCGGGCAGGTCGTGGGCCGCACCTTCAACGCCGGAACCGGCGGCGAGATCTCCGTCGGCGACCTGGTCGCCCTCATCGGCAAGGTGATGGACACCGCGCTCGACGTCCGCGAGGACACGCAGCGGCTGCGGCCCGCGAACTCCGAGGTGATGCGCCTGGTCGCGGACGCCGGCCGGCTGCGCGCGGCGACCGGCTGGAGCCCGGCACACAGCCTGGAGGAGGGCCTCGCCCGCACGGTGGACTTCTTCCGCGAACCGGCCAATCTCGCCCGCTACAAGACCGGCATCTACAACATCTGACCACGTCCGGCACGTCGAACAAGGGGGAAGACCATGCACGCTGTGATCCTGGCCGGAGGCAAGGGCGTCCGGCTGCGGCCCTACACCACGGCCCTGCCCAAGCCGCTGGTGCCCATCGGCGACCAGCACGCCATCCTCGAGATCGTCCTGCGCCAGCTCGCCTCGGCCGGTTTCACCGGCTGCACCATCGCCATAGGCCACCTCGGTGAGATCATCCGCGCCTACGTCGGCGACGGCTCCCAGTGGGGGCTGACGGTCGACTACTCCGCCGAGGAGTCCCCGCTGGGGACCATCGGCCCGCTGCTGACGATGCGTGAGCGGCTGCCGGAGCACTTCCTCGTGATGAACGGAGACATCCTCACCGACCTCGACTACGCCGACATCCTCCACCGCCACCGGGTCTCCGAAGCGCCTCTGACGATCGCCACGTACGCGCGCCAGGTGCACATCGACTTCGGGGTGCTGACCACCGACGCCAGCAAGGTCGTCGGCTTCACCGAGAAACCGAGCATGGACTACCGCGTCTCCATGGGGGTGTACGGACTGACCCGGGCCACACTCGACGGGTACACCGCCGGGCTGCCGCTGGGCTTCGACGAGCTGGTGCTGGACCTGCTGGGTTCCGGCAACCCGCCGCACGCCTACGACTTCGACGGCTACTGGCTGGACATCGGCCGTCCCGACGACTACGACCGTGCCAACGCGGAGTTCACCAGCCGCAAGTCCCTGCTGCTCAAGGGAGCCTGAGCCCCGTATGCGCATTCTCGTCCTGGGTGCCACCGGCTATCTGGGGGCCCACGTCGCCGGGCGGCTCGGCGCCCTCCGGGGCGCGCGGGTCCTCACCGGCGGCCGGTCCCCCGCCGCCGACGTCCCCGTCGACCTCGCCACCGACTCCGCCGACCGGCTCGCGAAGACCCTGGCGTCGGTGGCGCCGGACGCCGTGGTCAACTGTGCCGGCGCGACCGGGGGCGACCCGGTGGCGCTGGCGGAGGCCAACGCCCGGGGGCCGGCCGTCCTGTGCGCGGCGATGGCCCTGGCCTGCCCCTCGGCCCGGCTGGTCCATCTCGGTTCGGCCGCCGAGTACGGCCCCGGGACCGGCCGGGTCCCCACGCCGGAGTCGGCGGCCACCCGCCCGGTCACCGCCTACGGGGCCACGAAACTGGCCGGCACGGTCACCGTCTCGGCCTCCGCCCTGGACGCGCTCGTCCTCCGGGTCGGCAACCCGGTCGGGCCCGGGGCGCCGCCCGCCGGACTGCCCGGCCGCGTCACCCGGCTGCTGCGCGAGGCGGGTGGGGACCCGGACGCGGTACTCCGCCTCGGTGACCTGTCGGCATACCGCGACTTCGTCGACGCACGCGACGTGGCGCGGGCGGTGGAGCGGGCGGTGGTCACGCCCGGGCCGCTGCCGCGCGTACTCAACATCGGCGGTGGCGAGGCCGTACCGGTGCGCCGTCTGGTGCGCACCCTCGCGGACCTCGCGCACTTCGGCGGACGCATCGAGGAACAGGGGACCGGCTCCTCCCGCTCGGAGCAGGTGTCCTGGCAGTGTTCCGACATCTCCGCCGCCGGGACGGCCCTCGGCTGGCGGCCCTCCCACACGCTCCGGGAATCGCTGGCGGCGCTGTGGTCGGCCGGCGCCCGCCCCCCGTCGCCCCGCGCGGAAAGCGAACCGCCGACGTGAGCCTGCTGATCCCCCTGTACGTCCACCCGGCCGTGGACCCGGGTGCCTGGCACCGGCTCATCTCGGCGGCCGACCGCACCTACGCGGTCGTGCTCAACCCCGCGGACGGGCCGGGCGGCGCCCCCGATCCCGCCTTCGTCTCCGCGGCGGGCGCGCTGCGCGAGGCGGGCGCCCGGCTGCTCGGGTACGTGGACACCGACTACGGCACCCGGCCCGCCGCGGAGGTCACCGCCGACGCCGCCCGGCACCGGGAGTGGTACGCGACCGAGGGCTGTTTCCTGGACCGGGTGAGCGCGTCCGAGGACGCGCTGCCCGCCTACCGGAAACTGGTGCGCGCGTTGCGCCGGCAGCGCGCGTCGCCCGTGGTCCTCAACCCGGGCGTACACCCGGCGCCCGGCTACGCCCGGATCGCCGACCTCGTCGTCACGTTCGAGGGCCCCTGGTCCACCTACGTGTCGGCGTTCAGCCGGCCCGACTGGACGGCGCGCCACTCGCCCGGCCGTTTCTGCCACCTGGTGTACGGCGTGCCCGAGGCGCTGGCCCCGCTGGCCGTGCGCACCGCCCACGAGCGTGGCGCCGCCGTGTCGGGCCCGGTGACCGGGGAACCGCCCAACCCGTGGGCCCGGCTGACACCGGTACTGACCGCAGCGGAGCGGTGAGATACGGGGCCCGGACGTGGGTGACCGGGTCACCTCCCGCGGGGGCCCGTCGGGAGCGGATTCCAGGATCAGGCCGCGCCGCTGTCCCGCCCGCAGGGTCAGGGAGAAGCGCACGGCCTCGTCGTCGACGGAGAGGGTGTTCAGCAGCCGTTCGTCCCGCGGCGCGCGGACGGCGTGAACGGCGAGGTCGAGGTCCTGCGAGGTGAACAGGGCCCCCTGCGCCGTGACGTGCGCCTCGTGGGGTTTGCGGCCGTAGTCGAAGCGCGGGGCGATCTCGCCCTGGAACGTCATGCTGCCGCGTACGCAGCGCAGCATGCGGACGAGACGGTGCCGGTCCGTCGCGGCCGTTCCGGTCACCGGCATGAAGTCGACCACCTCGCCCGCTCCGGCCCCGGTCATGAAGCGGGTCACCAGAACGGCGGTGTCCGGGTGGTAGAGCTGCTTGGTGGTGTACGTGTCCGCGGCCGGCCGCACGGTGAAGTGGCCGCCCTTGTTCCGGTCGAGCAGTGCGCCGAAGACGCTGGGTGAGTCGAACCGGGGGCAGCAGAACCAGTCGACCGTCGCGTCGGTCGTGACGAGGGCCGCGGTCTGGAGGTCACCGATCAGGCCGTGGTCCTCGATCGGGGGGCAGTCGTCCATCGCGGACCTCTCTCAGCCCTGGCCGACCGCGCCCGGCCCCGCCCGCACCGCGCACGGGGCGCACCCGGCGGCACCCGATCAGCTCAGGCCGCCGCCGCGGGTCCGTCCTGACGGGGGAATCGTGCGAGGTGACAGCGGTGCCGCCGCTGCCCGGGCGCGGGACTCGCCTACCGTGAGGTGGCGGCGGCCCTGGAGAGGAGTCCGTCGTCTCGTGTGTCTCGAACGCACCTGATTCCTTCGGTGAGGGGGCGCGGCGTGGGGGTCGTGACGTCCAGGCCCCCGGATTCCGGTTGCGGCGGCCTGCCGGGGCGGGCGGTCGTCATGGGCCGGGCGGCGGTGAGGTCACCGGTCCGGACCGCCGGGCCCTCGCTCGGCAGGCCGGTCTCCACGCGTCGGCGCACGGTCCCCGCCCCGGCTCCCCCCGTGGGGTGCCGGCCCCCGGTTCCCTGTCGCGGGCCGCGACGGCCAGGGCGGGAGCGGTCCGGACCGGCCCGCAGCGGCGTACGTCCTCCACCGCACCCGGGCGGCACGCACGCACTCACGCACTCACGCACTCACGCACTCACGCGACCCGAACGCGCCCACTTCACGAGTTGTCACCCGCTGCTCCGGAAGGACTCCATCCATGACGGCGCCGCAAGCCCGCCCGGCCGACCCCGCCGGTGGCCCGGAGGGAGCCTCGGAGGCCGACCGCCTGCGGGACCTGCTGCGGACGCCCGCGTACCGCAAGGCGCTGGTCTTCAGCGCTCTGATCGGCGTTCCCGTCTCCCTGGCCGCCTTCTGGTTCCTCGCCGGCCTGCACGAGCTGGAACGCGTGATGTGGGCGGACGTGCCGTCGGCACTGGGCTGGGACTCCCCGCCGGCGTGGTGGCCGGTGCCCCTGCTCGCCGTGGCCGGAGTCGTCGTGGGGCTGGTGGTCACCCGTCTGCCCGGCGGGGGCGGTCACGTCCCGGCGGCCGGGCTCCACGCCGGCGGGGCCTCGGCGGCCGCTCTGCCCGGCGTGCTCGTCGCGGCGGCCGCGAGCCTGCCGCTCGGCGCGGCCCTCGGCCCGGAAGCACCCCTCATCGCGCTCGGCGGCGGCCTGGCCCTGCTCTTCCGGACCCTCGTCCGCGCCCCCGCCACTCCCGAGAGCACCGCCCTGCTGGGGGCGGCGGGCGCGGCGGCGGCCATCTCCGCCATCTTCGGCAACCCGCTCATCGCCGCGGTCCTCCTGATCGAGGTGGCGGGCGTGGGCGGCCCGCGGCTGTTCACCATGATGCTGCCCGCGCTGCTGTCGAGCGGTGTCGGATCCGTGGTGTTCACCGGCTTCGGACGCTGGACCGGCCTCGAAACGGGAAGCCTCAGCGTCCACTTCCCCACCGCTCCCCCGCGCCTGGACACCGGGGACGTGGTGTGGTCGGTGCTGCTGGCGGTGGGCATCGGCGCGTTCGGGCACCTGGTGATCGTCGCGGGCCGGGTGACCGCCTCCTACGTGGCAGCCGCCCCGTTCCTCCGGACGGTGCTC
>DASTDN010000512.1:0-7940 GCA_035710365.1 Streptomyces sp.
CCCCCCCCCCCACTCGGGTCGGGACCGGGTCAGCGTCCGTCGAGGGTGAACCTGTACAGCTTGTTGTTGTGGCCGCTCAGGCCCTCGCCGACGTTGGAGATGTAGTAGCCGGAGCCCCAGTAGACGCTGCCGTCGACGACGGCCGCGCCGCCCCAGACGGAACCGCCGCTGGCGAACTTCCAGAGGATCTCGCCGGTTTCGGCGTCCAGGGCGTGCATGTTGGTGCCGTCGGGTGCCGAGGAGCCGCCGTACATGACGCCGTTGGCGCTGCTCACGAAGCCGTCGTCGAGCCACTGGCCCTCGTGCTGCGGGTCGGCGGTCTGCCAGAGGATCTTGCCGGTGGCGGCGTCCAGCGCGGCGTAGAGGCCGCTGGTGACGGTCGTCCTGGTGCCGTCGTGGGCGGTCACGGTGTAGGGGAGGTGGTCGCCGTTGCCGATGCCGATATAGATGCGCTTGCCGTCGGTGGCGCTGCCCCACAGGATGCCGCCCAGGGCGCCGCCGGGTCCGGCCTGTGTCTTCCACACGACCTCACCGGTGGCGGGGTCGAGGGCGTAGTAGACGCCGCTCTTCTGGCCGATGCCGAGCAGGTCCGTCCGCTTGCCGTCGACGGTCGTGGTGTAGAGGTTGGGCGCGGAGCCGAAGTCGAAGTCGGGGCCCTGGTTGGGCTGGTACATCATCCAGGTGTCGGCGGTCAGGGTGTGGGTGGCCCAGCGGATCGCGCCGGTCCTCAGGTCGAGGCCGAGGACGCTGTCGAAGTGGTCGTCGGGGGCCGGCGGGGTGCAGTCGGTCTGCCTGGGGTTGAGGCAGACGCCGGGCGGCGAGGTGTAGTTGTTGCCGGTGCCCACGTAGAGCATGCCCCGCTTGTGGTCGACCACGGGCTGGCTGCCCCACACGGCGGCGCCGGTGTAGCCCTCGGGGATGGTGTGGGTCTTCCAGAGGATCTTCCCGGTGTGCGCGTCGAGCGCCATGATCGCGCCGCGGAAGGACGGGGGCTCCGGGAGCGTGGAGGCCTTGGAGGAGGTGCCGACGTAGACGACGCCGTCGTCCACGGTCGGGGAGGTCGTGATGACGGTCGTCGGGTCGCTGTCGACCTTCGTCTTCCAGCGCTTCTCGCCGGTGCGGGCGTCGACGGAGATGACGTACGCGCTCTTCGTCTCCGGCGTCATCAGGGTGCCGGTGCCGATGTACAGGTCGCCCTCGTAGTAGGCGGGGCTGGTGCGGGAGACGTCGCCGGCGATGCCGTCGTAGCCGGTGATGGTGTTCGACCAGATCTCCTCACCGGTGTCGGAGTCGATCGCCCACAGTTTGCCGCCCCAGTCGGGGACGTAGACGGTGCCGTCGACGACGGTGGGGGTGGCCGAGACGTCGCCCGCGGTGGTGAAGGTCCATTTGGGGGCGAGCCTGCCGACGTTGCCGGGGTTGAGTATGCGTTCGGTGGCGGCGTGGCGGGTGTTGTGGTTGTTCTGCCCGCTGCTGACCCAGTCGTTCTTCACGGGGACGGGGTGCGCGGCGGCCCGGGTGTCGGCCTTCGGGGCAGTGCCGGTGTCGGTCGCGGCGAGGGCGCCGGGGGCCAGCGCGATGGCGGCGCCGATCGCGACGGCGCCGATCGCCCCGGACCACAGTCGTGGGCGTTTGGTGCGCCGTGGGCTCGTACCGAGTCGCATGGATGGGGCTCCCTCAGGTCGGCTGCTGATGTGTCGGGGGTGCGGGGGGCGGCGGTTCGGGGGTGCGGGCCCAGTCCTCGGCGCGTACGTCGACGGCTCCGGGCGGGTCCTCGGCGCCGACCGGCTTCCCGCGGACGTGCTCCAGGAAGTCGCGGGCCGGCGCGTTGCGCCGGGTGGGCCGGTAGGGCAGTCGTACGGTGCGGCAGCCCGCGGCGAGTGCCTCGCGGCTCAGGAGCCGCAGCATGCGGGTCTCCACGCGCCGGTTGAGGACCCGGCAGCTCAGCAGGAACACCGGCACGTCCAGGACGTCGCCGTGCTTCTCGGCCAGGACGAGTCCGGTCGTGCCGTAGTCGCCGAACATGTCGCGGACCCGCACGGTCCAGCCGCGGCCGCCGGTGTCGAGGAGGCGGCGCAGGTCGGGCACGGTGCGGGTGGCGCCGGACAGGTTGAACTGGGTGGTGCGCACCGTGAGCTGGGCGGCCCGCTCCAGCGCGCTGTCCGTGAGGTCGGCCATGGTCACGTCGATGGCGCAGCGGGCGAGGAACTCCTCGTAGTCGGCGACGGAGTCGCGCAGCGCGCGGCGCCCGGGTTCGGCCGCGTAGGAGTCGGCCCGCAGGCGGTCCTCGTCGGTCACCGTGAGCTGGTCGAAGGCGGGTTCGCGCAGCAGCCTGCGGGGGGCGGCGTCCGGGTCGCGGGGCAGTTCCACGACGGCGACCCCGGGCAACTGCGCCCGTACGGAGGCGCATTCCACCGCGTCGTCGTCGACGAACACGAACGAGTCCAGTGCCAGACCGAGTTCGTCGGAGAGTTCCCGCAGGTAGTGGGCCTTGGGCTGCCAGCCGATGCGGTACGCGGTGACGTCGGCGAGGGTGAGGGCCATGTCCGGGTTCGAGGTGAACACGGCGTGGACGTCGGCCTCGTCGTTGCGGCTGCACAGGCACAGCAGTCTGCCCCGGGCGCGCTGGTCCAGCATGAACTCCTGCACCCGGCGCCGGTCCGGCCCGATCCGTACGCCGAGCGGCCCGTCCTCGCCGCACACTCCGGTCCACAGGGTGTTGTCGCAGTCGAGCACCACCACCTTCCTGGGCTTGTTCCAGGTGGTGGCGGCCAGCCGCACCAGGCGGTCGGCGAGCGCGTCGAAGTACTCGTCGGTGTACGGCAGGTGGGCGATCCGGTCGGCGTACTCGTCGTGGACGTCCGGTACGTCGTAGTCGTCGGCAAGGCCGTCCAGCGGGACGAGGTGCATGCCGGGCAGGCGCGTGACGGTGTCGGTGACGCGCCGGACGGCGGCGTCGGTCCACCGCGCGGTGGCGGGGTCGGCGAGGGCGGCCGGCGACGGCGGGGGCAGGGCGATCAGCCAGGTGGCCGCGGAGCGGGCGGGTACGGCGGTGAGCGCGGCGAGCAGTTCGCCGAGGAGCCGGTCGCCCGCCGACGGGCCGGGGGCGCCCCGGTGCAGGTCCTCGGGGCGCAGCAGCAGGATGTTCACGCCGGTGTGGGTGAGGAGCACGCCGGCGGGGTCGAGGAGGGGTTCCACCGTCTGGCCGTAGGGCGCCGTGCGGACCTCGCGGGCCGGTTCGGCGAGCAGCCGGGTCATGGCCGCCGCGAGTGCGTCGGTGGTGAAGGTCGCGGCGAGGGCGATGCCCGGGGGCGGGGGCGGGCCGTCGGTCATGACGCCGGGCCGGCCAAGTCCCCGGGGGCGGCCGGTCCGGGGGTGCCGGCGCGGAGGGCGCGGGCGGCGTCGGCGAGTTCGGCGGCGGTGGTGGCCTGGCCGAGGGCGTGCACGGGCAGTTCCACGCCGAGTTCGCGCCATAACCGGGACAGCACGCGCACGGCTCTCATCGAGTCGCCGCCGAGCGCGCCGAACGGCACGTCCGGGTCGGCCGCGTCCACGCGCAGCACCTGGCCGAACGCCTCCAGCACCGCGCGCTGCACGGGGTCCGCGGTGTCCGCGCGCGGGTGGCCGGGGGCGCCGTCCGCCGCGGTTTCCATTTCGTCGGTCTCTTTCACGAGAGCACCCTCGTTTCGGCCTCGGTCGGCACGCGCAGGGGCGGGAACGCGGGGCGTTCCCCATGGCCGTCGTTCAGTGGCCGGGACCGGAGCCTAGGGACCCGCCCCCGAGTGCCGCAACCACGGCGGGCCGCGCTGGTGTTCGGGGCGGCGCGGTCCGTGAAAGCCTTCGGAGGGTTGCGGAAGAATCTCCGGACAACGGCATCGGTGCCTCGGGGAACGCAGCAGGCACCGGTTTCACCGGGGGCACAGGAACAAGGAGAGCGATGGCGCGCAGGAATGGACTGGCCGGTCTGATCCCCCTCTATTTCATCATCCTCATCGACAATTTAAGTGTCAGTCTGATCATCCCGGTACTGATTCCGATCGCCTACGATGCCGATGTCGGCGTCATGAGCAGTGGCGGCACCAGTGCCCGCGACCTGTTCTACGGTGTCGCGATCGGCAGCTATTCGCTGGCGATGTTCTTCGGGGCGCCCCTTCTCGGCGCGCTGTCCGACCATTTCCGGCGCAAGAAGACGCTGGCGCTGTGCCTGACCGGGCTCACTCTGGGATATGCCCTGACGGTGTGGGCGATGGTGCGCCGGGACGTGTACCTGTTCGTCACGGCGCGTGTCGTCAGCGGTCTGTTCTCCGGCAGTCTGCCCGTCGCGCAGGCGGCGATCCTCAACGTCACGGCGAAGGAACGCCGGGTGACCGCGATCGGGGTCATCATGTTCTGCGTCTCGATGGGCTATGTGGTGGGTCCGCTCATCGGCGGGTACCTCAGCGACGCGACCCTGGTCTCCTGGTTCGACCTGCGCACCCCGTTCGTCTTCGTCGCCGCCGCCACGCTCGTCAACCTGCTCGTGCTGCTGCTGGCCTACCGCGAGGCGCCCGCGACCGGGCCGTCGGGCACCCTGTCCTTCCCGAACCCGGTGAGGCACCTGCTGGAGGCGTTCGCCTTCCCCGGCATCCGGGTGCTGTCCGCCGCGCTGCTGTTCATGTCGCTGGGGTGGACCACCTTCTTCCAGTTCGTCGGCGTGTATCTGACGGCGAACGAGGGCTTCGACCAGCGCGCGGTCACCAACCTGCTGTCGGTGGTCGGGGTGGGTCTCGCGGCGGCGTTCCTGTCGCTCGTACCGCTGTCGGTGAAGTACCTCCGGCCGCCGGTCGCGGCGAGCATCGCGCTGGCGCTGATGACGGTGTGCGTGGCCGGCACGGCGCTGACCGGTTCGGTGCCCGTGCTGTACGCCCTGTCGCTGCTGGGGGCGGTCGGGTACGGCATCTCGTACAGCGGACTGGTGGGCATGATGTCGGCCGGCGTGGACGACGCGCACCAGGGGTCCATCATGGGCACGGCCGGTGCCGTCGCGGCGTCGAGCGCCGGTGTGAGCGGGGTCGCCTTCGGCATCATCGACGGCTCCAGCTCCGTCCCCATCCTGTCGGCCGCGGTGCTCGTCCTGCTGTCGGCCCTGCTCATGGCGGGGCGCTTCGCGCGGCGTGCCGGGGGACGGGAAGCCGCGGCCGAGGGCGCGGACACGGCCGTCACGAAGTGACGTCCGGCCCGGGGCCGCGCCCCCGTGCACGGCCGTGCGGTCACGGCCGTCGCGGAGCGGCGCTCCCGGGCGGGTCCTCGACGACGTGCGGTGCGCCACCGGCGGGCTGGGCGTCGAGGAGGCGGCCGACCAGCCGGGCGGCCACCGGCTCGACCGGTCCGGCCGTCTCCCGTGCGACGGGCGAGTTGGTCTGCTCGGTCCGCAGCATGCCCGGCCTCGCCAGCACGAACGTGACGCCGGGGTGGTGCCGGGCGGCCCAGCGGACCAGGCCCTCGACGGCTGACTT
The DNA here is from genome assembly GCA_035710365.1 of Streptomyces sp. Lineage (GTDB taxonomy): Bacteria > Actinomycetota > Actinomycetes > Streptomycetales > Streptomycetaceae > Streptomyces. The sequence goes on from DASTDN010000512.1 coordinate 5,496, forward strand.
GGCGGCGACGTAGTGCGGCCAGTCGCGCGGCGGTTCGCTCATCACGGCGGACGAGATCACCAGGCACCGGCCGCCCGACCCGTCCAGGAGGTCCAGCAGTCCCGCCAGGGGCGCGCTGACCAGCCGTACGGCGCCGACCAGGAACTCGTCGACGCGTTCCAGGTCGCCCGCGGTGAGCGCGAGGGTGCGCAGGGGCGGTGCCGCGCTGCACACCAGGAAGTCGAGCCGGCCGTGGTCCCGCCACAGCCGGGAGCGCAGCGCGTCACTCCAGCACGGGTCGGAGGCGTCGCCGGGCACGGAGTGGAGCCGGCCGGGCAGACGCGCGGCGCCGGCCGTGGGCCCGTCCGGGCGGGCGGTGGGGTCCCCGGACGGCGGGCCCGGTTCCGTCGCGCCCCGGTGCCCCACGTAGACGTCGCAGCCCTGGGAGGCCAGTGCCAGTGACAGCGCGGCACCGAGCCCGCGGCTGCCGCCCACGACGACGGCCGTCCTGCCCAGCAGCCGGGTCGAGGGGGGCAGGTGTGCGGTGACGGAGGCGGCCGTGGGCAGCGGGGCGGGGGCGCGGACCATGGCCTCGATCCCGGCGTGGGCGACGACCTCGCCGTCCGCCGTCAGCTCCCCCTCGATCGACACCAGCCCGAAGCGGGGGTCGGTGTGCACCACGCGGGCGGTGTACGACAGCCGCACCGGCCCGGTCGCGGCGACCCGCCCGGCCGGGGGGAACCGCAGCGCGACCTGGCCCAGCAGACAGCGCTCCCCCGGCAGCCGCATCCCGGCCAGCATGCTCGCCCACATCAGGCAGAGCACGGGGAACCGGCCCAGCCGTGCCGTGGCGGCCGGGAACCGCTCGAACACCGTGCCGGCCCCGCCCGGACCGTACTCCCCGGTCACCGTGGTGCCGGGCGGCAGGTTCCCGATCGCACGGAGGGACGCCGTCGGCACCCCGGGCGCGGGCAGCGGGGACAGGCCGGCGGGCGGGGAGCCGGGGCTCAGCCGGACGGTCAGGCAGGGCCGGTCGCCGTCGAACAGCCGGTATCCCGTCCCGGCCGGGACATCTTCCAGCGTCCGGGAGCGGTAACGGACCCCCGGGTACACGGGGTTGCCGAAGTCGGCCTCGACGGCCGACACCCCCCTCGTCGCGGGCGGTCCGTGCTCCTCCAGCGTCGCGAGCGCGGCGAGGACGCCGTGCGCGACGGTCCGGCCGAACGGTGTGCGGCGGGCGTGGTACTCGCAGCGGTGGAGCGGGTTGCGGTCCCCGCCCGCCTCCGCGAACAGCGCGACGTCGTGTTCCGAGAGCAGCACGCCCATCCCTCCCTGCCTTCGTGGCGGCACGGCCCGGGGGCGGCGGTGACGGCCGGTCGCCGTGGCGCGGCGGCGCGGCACGGCGTGGGCGGCCGGGCGCGGCGGGGGCGCCCCGCCCTGGTCACGGGCATTTCCGCGAGTGTTTCCCCAGGCTATTCCGCTCCGCGTTCACGGGGGTGTTCACGGCGTAGGGCCCAGGTGTTCAAGTGCGGAATGGCGGCAGTTGAACACGCGGACGGTGGTGACGGGCGTTCACCGCGGACATCATGGGTGCGGGCGTGACCTGGTCCGGCTGAAAGGTATGGCGTGCATGACGCGACGTCAGGCGACCGCATACGAACGCTTTCAATGGTTTCGGCACCGCCGCAGTCCCGCTGACCCGGGACTGACGGTCGGCTATGTGTACGCCCTGTCCGGCGACCTTTCCGTCGACCGCCTCGACGGCGCCCTGCGCGACACCCTGACGACCGCCTTTCCCCGCCTTCTGTCCTCTTTCACGGAAGTCGGCGACTCCCTGTGGGTGAGAAGCCGGTCGGCGCCCGAGCGGGTGCTGCACCGCTGCGAACGGAAAGAAGCCCTGCTCGACTCAGGCGGAATCGATCCGGCGGGCCCGGATCTCTACCGGTTCCGGTATTGGCAGGAGTCCCCCGAATTCCTGCTGCTGCGCCTGGATTTCAGTCATCTGGTGTTCGACGGCAGTTCCTACGCGCCGTTCTGCGCGGCCCTCGGCGCGCACTGGCGGGGCGAGTCCCCGGTGCTGGAACGGGCGGTCGCCGCGGGCGGGCGGCCGGAACCGGCCGACGACGAGGCGTTCTGGAGGGCGCGGCTCGACGGCCGCCGGCTGCACCAGCCGCTCCCCTTCCGCTCCCCTGCTGCCGCCGGGCACGACGGCCGCGGCCTCGCCGTGAAGGAGACGCTGAGCGGCGGGCGCGCGGCGCGGATCCACCGGTTCCTGCGCGAGCACGAGGTGAGCCTGCTCCAGTTCGTGGTGGCCGTCACCGGCGCCCTCGTCCACGCCTACGGTCACGAGGACGACGGGCAGGGCGTCGTCGTCGCCCACACGGTGGACACCCGCCCCTACGGCGCCCCGTACGGCTGTCACACCAACCTCCTGCCGCTGTGGCTGGACGTGTCGTCCGACCGGTC
>DASTDN010000513.1:0-18751 GCA_035710365.1 Streptomyces sp.
ACGATCCGCCAACGGATCAGTGACGGGGACCTCCAGCCAGCCAATCGGAAGCACGGGAAGAGATGTCGGCACCGAATAAGTCGTACGACCCTGTCGAGGTCGAGGCGTTGAAACCGGAAGAGATCGAGCGCATGCGGGACGAGGCGCTCGCCGCCTTCGCCGCCGCGGACTCCCTCGACGCGCTCCAGGAGGCCAAGGTCGCCCACACCGGCGGCGCCTCCCCGCTGGCGCTCGCCAACCGCGAGATCGGCGCCCTGCCCCCGCACGCCAAGGCCGACGCGGGCAAGCGCGTCGGCCAGGCCCGCGGCGCCGTCAACAAGGCCCTCGCCGCCCGGCAGGCCGAGCTGGAGGCCGAGCGGGACGCGCGTGTGCTGGTCGAGGAGGCCGTCGACGTCACGCTGCCCCACGACCGCGTCCCGGCCGGCGCCCGCCACCCGCTGACCACCCTGTCCGAGCGCATCGAGGACATCTTCGTCGCCATGGGCTACGAGGTCGCCGAGGGCCCGCAGGCCGAGGCCGAGTGGTTCAACTTCGACGCCCTGAACATCGGCCCCGACCACCCGGCGCGCGGCGAGCACGACACCTTCTTCGTGCAGGGCCCCGAGGGCGGCACCGAGTCCGGCGTCGTGCTGCGCACCCACACCTCGCCCGTGCAGATCCGCTCCCTGCTCCGGCGCGACCTGCCGGTGTACGTGATCTGCCCCGGCCGCGTGTACCGCACCGACGAGCTGGACGCGACCCACACCCCCGTCTTCCACCAGGTCGAGCTGCTCGCCGTGGACGAGGGCCTGACCATGGCCGACCTCAAGGGCACCCTGGACCACATGGTCCAGTCGCTGTTCGGCGCGGGCATGAAGACCCGGCTGCGGCCGAACTTCTTCCCCTTCACCGAGCCGAGCGCCGAGATGGACATGCTCTGCTACGTGTGCAAGGGCGGCTCCGTCGGCAACCCCGACCGGCCCTGCCGCACCTGCTCCAGCGAGGGCTGGATCGAGCTCGGCGGCTGCGGCATGGTCAACCCCCGGGTGCTCACCGCCTGCGGCGTCGACCCCGGGAAGTACAGCGGCTTCGCCTTCGGGTTCGGCATCGAACGGATGCTGATGTTCCGCCACAACGTCGAGGACATGCGAGACATGGTCGAGGGTGACGTCCGTTTCACCCGGCCGTTCGGGATGGAGATCTGATGCGGGTCCCGCTTTCCTGGCTGCGGGAGTACGTCGACCTGCCGGCGGGCGAAACCGGCCGTGACGTCCAGGCCAAGCTCATTTCCGCAGGCCTTGAGGTCGAGACCGTCGAGCAGCTCGGCGCCGACCTCAAGGGCCCGCTGGTCGTCGGCCAGGTGCTGACCATCGAGGAACTGGAGGGCTTCAAGAAGCCGATCCGGTTCTGCACCGTCGACGTCGGCCGCGCCAACGGCACCGGTGAGCCGCAGGAGATCGTCTGCGGCGCCCGGAACTTCGCCGTCGGCGACAAGGTCGTCGTGGTCCTGCCCGGTGCGACCCTGCCCGGCGGCTTCGCCATCGCCGCCCGCAAGACGTACGGCAAGGTCTCGCACGGCATGATCTGCTCCAGCGACGAGCTGGGCATGGGCGACGACGGCACCAAGGGCATCATCGTGCTGCCGCCCGAGACCGAGACCGGCCGGGACGCCGTCGAGCTGCTGGAACTGGTCGACGAGGTCCTCGACATCGCGGTCACGCCCGACCGCGGCTACTGCCTGTCGCTGCGCGGCGTCGCCCGCGAGACCGCCACCGCCTACGGCCTGCCGCTGCGCGACCCGGCGCTCATCGACGTCCCCGGCCCGAACGCCTTCGGCCACCCCGTGAAGGTCGCCGACCCGGCCGGCTGCGACCGCTTCACCGCCCGCACGGTGACCGGCCTGAGCGCCGAGGCACGCTCCCCGCTCTGGCTGCAGCGCCGTCTGCAGAAGGTCGGCATGCGCCCGGTCTCGCTCGCCGTCGACGTCACCAACTACGTGATGACGGAGCTGGGCCAGCCCCTGCACGCCTACGACCGCGGCCGCGTCCGGGGCACCATCGGCGTGCGCCGCGCCGAGCCGGGCGAACAGCTCACCACCCTCGACGGCGTCAGGCGCACCCTGGACGCCGAGGACCTCGTGATCACCGACGAGCGCGGACCCATCGGGCTCGCCGGGGTCATGGGCGGCGCCGACACCGAGATCGCCGGCCACGACGGCGAGGGCCCGGGCACCACGGACGTCGTCATCGAGGCCGCGCACTTCGACGCGGTGTCCGTCGCGCGCACCGCCCGCCGCCACAAGCTGTCCTCCGAGGCCTCCCGCCGTTTCGAGCGGGGTGTCGACCCGCAGGCCGCCGCCGCTGCCGCGCAGCGCACCGTCGACCTGCTCGTCCGCCTCGCGGGCGGCACCGCCGAGGCGGGCGTCACCGAGGTCGCCGCGCCGAGCGAGCCCCGCACCATCACCGTCCCGGCCGATCACCCCGACAGGGTCGCGGGCGTCGCGTACGGCCGGGAGACCGTCGTACGCCGCCTCCAGCAGGTCGGCTGCCACGTCGTGGGGAACACCGCCGCGTGGCACGCCGCGCCGGGCGGCGCCGCCCGGGAGACGGGCGGCAGGGACGAGCTGATCGTCACCGTGCCGTCCTGGCGGCCCGACCTCACCGACCCGAACGACCTCGCCGAAGAGGTCATCCGGCTGGAGGGCTACGAGAACCTGCCGTCCACGCTGCCCCGGCCCCCGGCGGGCCGTGGTCTGACCTACCGGCAGCGGCTGCACCGCCGTATCGGCCGCGCCCTGGCCGGGGCGGGCTTCGTCGAGGCGCCGAACTACCCCTTCGTCAGCGAGCAGGTCTTCGACCAGCTCGGCCTCGACGCCGACGACCCGGCCCGCCGGGTCGTGAAGCTGACGAACCCGCTCAGCGACGAGGAGCCCGCGCTGCGCACCACGCTGCTGCCGGGCCTGCTCGGCGCGCTGCGCCGCAACGACGGCCGGGGCTCCCACGACCTGGCGCTGTTCGAGACCGGACTGGTCTTCCACCCGCGCGGGGAACGGCGCACCGCCATGGCGCTGCCCGTCGACCGGCGGCCCACCGACGAGGAACTCGCCGCGCTGGACGCCGCGCTTCCCCACCAGCCGCGGCACGTCGCCGTCGTCCTGGCCGGGGCCCGTGAGCAGGCCGGCTGGTGGGGGAAGGGCCGGTCGGGCGACTGGGCCGACGCGGTCGAGGCCGCCCGGACGGTCGCCCGCGAGGCCGGCGCCCACCTCACCGTCCGCCGCGGCCAGTACGGGCCCTGGCACCCGGGCCGGTGCGCCGAGCTGGCGGTCACCGCCGAGGGCACCGAGCGGGTCATCGGCCACGCCGGTGAGCTGCACCCGCGCGTGCTGAAGGCGCTGGGCCTGCCGGAGCGCGCCTGCGCGATGGAGCTCGACCTGGACGCCCTGGAGCGGGCCGGCGACGGCGCGCCGCAGGCACCGGCCATCTCCACCTTCCCCGTCGCCACCCAGGATGTCGCCCTCGTCGTCGACCGGCCCGTGCCGGCGTCCGAGGTCGGGGACGCCCTGCGCGAGGGCGCCGGTGAGCTGCTGGAGTCCATCCGCCTCTTCGACGTCTACGAGAACGAGGACCAGCTCGGGGACGGCAAGAAGTCGCTGGCCTACGCGCTGCGCTTCCGCGCCGCCGACCGGACGCTGACCGTGGACGAGGCGTCGGCCGCCCGGGACTCGGCGGTCGCCCTCGCGGGTGACCGTGTGGGGGCCGTCCTGCGCGGCTGAGCGGGACGAGCCACTCCCCGGAGCCGGACGCGGCCGATCCGCGTCCGGCTCCGCCGCTTCCCCGCCGCCTCCGGGGCCCGCCGCTCGGCGCCTGCCGGGTCCGCCGCTCGCCGGGAGGCCGAAGGGAGAGCCTTGCTGCCGGTGAGTCGGCGGCGGGGCGCCCGTGAGCGTGGCCGCCCGGCCCGGGCGCATCCCGCCCCGAGGACACCCCGAGGCGCTGAAAGACAGCGGAGGGCCGCCATCCCGCATGGGGGTGACGGCCCTGCTTTCGTGTTCGGTGTCTCGGCGGGACAGCGTGCCGAGCCGGCATGCGGGCAGGTCAGCCGTAGGTGTAGAAGCCCGAGCCCGACTTGCGGCCCAGGCGGCCCGCGTCGACCATGCGCTGGAGGAGCGGGGGAGCGGCGTACAGCGCTTCCTTGTACTCGTCGTACATCGACTGCGCGACCGAGGCGACCGTGTCCAGGCCGATCAGGTCGGACAGCTTCAGCGGGCCCATCGGGTGGGCGCAGCCCATCTCCATGCCGTTGTCGATGTCCTCGCGGCTGGCGATGCCCGTCTCGAACATCCGGATCGCGGACAGCAGGTACGGGATCAGCAGCGCGTTCACCACGAAGCCGGAGCGGTCCTGGGCGCGGATCGCGTGCTTGCCGAGCATCTTCTCGGTGAAGGCCTGGGCCCGCTCCAGGGTGCCCTCGGAGGTGGTGAGGGCGGGGATCAGCTCGACGAGCTGCTGCACGGGGGCCGGGTTGAAGAAGTGGATGCCGATGACCTGGTCGGGCCGCGAGGTGGCGACGGCCAGCTTCACCAGCGGGATGGAGGAGGTGTTGGAGGCCAGGATCGCGTCCGGCCGGGTCACGACCTGGTCGAGCACCTGGAAGATCTCGGTCTTGACCTGCTCGTTCTCCACGACGGCCTCGATGACGAGGTCGCGGTCGGCGAACTCGCCGAGATCGGTGGTGAAACTCAGGCGCTCCTGCGTCGCCGCCCGCTCCTCCTCGGTGATCTTGCCGCGCCCGGCGGCCTTGTCGAGGGAGGTGAACAGCCGGGTACGGCCTATCTCCAGGGCTTCGCCGGTGGTTTCGGCGACCTTGACGTCCAGTCCGGCGCGGGCGCACACCTCCGCGATGCCCGCTCCCATCTGGCCGCAGCCCACCACTCCGACGCGTTCGATGTCCGTCACATCGTCCCTTTCGCTGATCTACGGCGGGGGCAGGTCGCCGTGGTACGGGTGCCCTGCTCCGATCGTGCACGTTACCGCCAAGTATCGATGATCGATCGGCGGGGGAGGACATGCTTGAGAACTTGCCGAGTGATCCGTGACCGAGCGGATCCCGAAATCCGGGGGTACGTGGATGAGCAGACTCTCACGCAGGACCTTCGCCGCGGCGGCGTTCGCCGCCCTGGCGACCGTGCCCGGAGCGGCCTCGGGAGCCGTGGCCCTGCCGGGCGGGGGCGGGGGTGGCGGGCGCCGGGTGATCACGGACCTGCGCGGCGTGTGGCTCGCGACGGTGGCCAACCGCGACTGGCCGTCCCGGCCGGGACTGACTGCTGCCGAACAGCGGGCGGAACTGGCCGCGCACCTCGACACGGCCGTGCGCCGCCGCCTCAACACCGTGATCTTCCAGGTGCGGCCGACGGCCGACGCCCTGTGGCCCTCGCCGTACGAGCCCTGGTCGCAGGTCCTCACCGGAACGCAGGGCGCCTCCCCCGGCTGGGACCCGCTCGGCACGGCCGTCGAGGAGGCCCACGCGCGGGGCCTGGAACTGCACGCCTGGTTCAACCCGTACCGCATCGCCAACCACACCGATCCGGCCCGGCTCGTCGCCACCCACCCCGCCCGCCGCCACCCCGACTGGGTCGTCACGTACGGCGGGAAGCTCTACTACAACCCGGGCCTGCCCGAGGTCCGCGCCTTCGTGCAGGACGCCATGCTCGACGCCGTGCGCCGCTACCCGGTCGACGCGGTCCACTTCGACGACTACTTCTACCCGTACCCCGTCGCCGGGCAGCGCTTCGACGACGACGCGGCCTTCGCCGCGCACGGCGGCGCCTTCCCGGACCGCGCCGCGTGGCGCCGCGACAACATCGACCGCCTGGTGCGCGAGATGGCGGCCCGCATCAAGCGCGTACGGCCCACCACCCGCTTCGGCATCAGCCCCTTCGGCGTGTGGCGCAACGCGGCCACCGACCCGCTCGGCTCCGACACCCGCGCGGGCGTGCAGACGTACGACGACCTGTACGCGGACACCCGTCGCTGGGTGAGGGAGAACTGGATCGACTACGTGTGCCCGCAGTTGTACTGGAACATCGGCTTCGCCGCCGCCGACTACGCCAAGCTGCTGCCCTGGTGGGCCGACGTGGCGCGGGGCACCGGAACCAGCCTGTACGTGGGGGAGGCGCTGTACAAGGCGGGCGACCCGGCGCAGCCCGCGGCCTGGCAGGATCCCGCCGAGCTGTCCCGGCACCTCACGTTCGCCGAGGGCTACGCGCAGGTGCGCGGGCACGTCTACTTCGCCGCGCGGGAGGTGGAGGCGGACCGCACCGGGGCGATGGCCCGGGTGGTCGCCGACCACTACGGGCGGCCGGCGGGTCCGCCGCGCTGACCTTTCCGGCCGGGGCGCTGACCTTCCCGGCCGGAGCGGGCGCGCCGCAAAGCCGCCTCCGCGCCCGCCCCGGCCGGTCTGCGGGCCGTTGGGCATGTTGCGCCCGGTCGGTCTCGGGGCCGGTGTGCCTGTCGCGCCCGGGTCACTCGGGTCTTCGGGGCGGTGTGCGTGTCGCATCCGGGCCGCTCGGTCTCCGGTTCGATGTGTATACCGCGCCCGCCCTGCCGGCCTCCGGGCTGGTGTGCATGCTGCACCGCCCCGGTCGGTCGGTCTCCGCGGCCGGTGTGCCCGCCGCACCTGTCCTGGTCCCCCGGGGCAGGTGTGCCGACCGCACCCGCCCCGTCGGTCTCCGGGCCGGTGTGCCCGCCGTGCCCGCCCCGGACAGGCCGCCGGTCAGGGCGGCGGTGCCTGCCGCGCAGTACCGGCGGACCCAACCGTCGGGTGTCCTCCGGCCCGCGGGTGGCGGGGCGTCGCTAGTGCTGTGTCTCCCGGTGCCGGATCTCGCTGTCGGGGCCGGGGGAGCACACCGCCTCGTGTCCGTCCTCGAACCGGACGCGGTAGGGCGGGGTGCCCTCCTCGCCCATGACCTCGACGATCTCGGCGACCTTGTCGTGCTGACCGACCACCCTGCCGTGCTGGACAAGCCGGTCGCCCTCGGTTGCGCGCATCTGCGCCCTCCTCACGAGCGTCGTCCGTGTCGGCCGTACGGCCGTGTCCGGTGCCGGACCGCCCACGCCCACCTGTCAGCGCGCCCGCTGGGTGACCGCGATGCAGACGAGCACCGCGAGGGCCGTCAGCGGGGCGGCCGCCGTCAGGTGCTCGCCCAGCAGCAGCACCGACCACACCAGTGTGAGCAGCGGCTGGGCGAGCTGCAACTGGCTGGCCCGGGGGATGCCGATCGCCGCCATGCCCCGGTACCAGACGACCAGCCCCAGGAGCTGCGAGCCCGCCGCCACCCACAGCACCCCGGCCACGCTGCGCACCGTGAGGGACACCGGTTCGTACGCCAGCGCGAGGACGGCGGCGGGCAGGGTGAGCGGCAGGCTCAGCACCAGCGCCCAGCCGATCACCTGCCAGCCCGGCATGACCCCGGCCAGCCGCCCGCCCTCGGTATAGGCGGCCGCGCACACCAGCAGCGCCGCGAAGAGGTACACGTCGGCCGAGGTGAGGGCACCGCCGCTCTGCCGCACGGTGAAGGCGGCCACCGCGGCGGCGCCCGCCAGCGCAGCCGCCCAGAAGGTGCGTGAGGGGCGACTGCCGACGCGCAGCGCCGAGAACAGGGCGGTGGTCAGCGGCAGCAGACCCACGACGACCGCGGCGTGCGCCGTGGTGGAGGTCTGCAGGGCCAGCGTGGTCAGCGTCGGGTAGCCGAGGACGACCCCCGCGGCGACCACCGCGATGCCCGGCCAGTGGGCGCGGGCGGGCGGACGCACCCGCAGGACCAGCAGGCAGCCGCCCGCGATGAGCGCGGCGAGGACGCTGCGGACCGCCACCAGCGCCCACGGCCCGAAGCCCTCCAGGCCCCAGGCGGTGGCCGGGAAGGTGAGGGAGAAGGCGACGACGCCGAGTGCGGCGAGGGCGGTGCCGGGGCCGGGCCGGGGCCCGGTGACCGTTATCGGGCGACTGGTGGTAGCGCTACTCTCTACTCTCATGTATGAGCGTAGCAGTGGGGGAGAACTGGCGAATTGGCTCCGCGGCGAGCTGGACCGCTACTCGGCCGGTGAGAAACTGCCGTCGAACCGGGCCCTGGTCGAACGGTTCCGGGTGAGCCCCGTGACCGTCTCGCGGGCCCTCTCGCACCTGGCCGCCGAGGGGCTGGTCGTCACCCGCCCCGGCGCCGGCACGTTCCGGGCGGCCCGGCCGCACGCGCCCGCCCTGCCCGCCGGGGACACCTCCTGGCAGGAGGTCGCCCTCAGCGCGGACGGCGCCGCCGACCTCGTACCGCGCTCCGTCGACGCCTCCGGAGTCCTCGCCTCGCTGGCCGCGCCGTCGCCCGGCGTCCTGGAGTTCAACGGCGGCTACCTGCATCCCTGCCTCCAGCCGGAGCGGGCCATGGCCGCCGCGCTGTCCCGGGCCGGGCGGCGCCCCGGGGCCTGGGGCCGCCCGCCCATGGAGGGCCTGCCCGAACTGCGCGAATGGTTCGCGCGCGGCATCGGCGGCGCCGTCACCGCCGCCGAGGTCCTCATCACGGCGGGTGGCCAGACCGCGCTGACCACCGCGCTGCGCGCCCTGGCCCCGCCCGGCGCGCCCGTCCTCGTCGAATCGCCCACCTACCCGGGCATGCTCGCCATCTGCCGCGCCGCCGGACTGCGCCCCGTCCCCGTGCCCGTCGACGCGGACGGCGTGAAACCGGACCTGCTCGCCGACGCCTTCCGCGCCAGCCGGGCCCGCGTCCTGGTCTGCCAGCCGCTGTTCCAGAACCCGACCGGCGCCGTCCTCGCCCCGGCGCGGCGCCCCGAGGTGCTGCGCATCGCGCGGGAGGCCGGGGCGTTCGTGGTCGAGGACGACTTCGTGCGACGGCTGGTGCACGAGGACGCGGGCCCGCTGCCGCGCCCGCTCGCCGCCGACGACCCCGACGGGGTCGTCGTCCACGTCTGCTCCCTCACCAAGGCGACATCCCCGAGCTTCCGGGTGGCCGCGCTCGCGGCACGCGGCCCGGCACTGCAACGGCTGCGCGCCATCCAAATCGTCGACACGTTCTTCGTGCCCCGGCCGCTCCAGGAGGCGGCCCTCGAACTCGTCGGCTCGCCCGCCTGGCCCCGCCACCTGCGGGCCGTCTCCGCCCGGTTGCGGGCCCGCCGCGACACCATGACCACCGCACTCCTGCGCGAGCTGCCCCGGCTCGCGCTGCCGCACGTCCCGTCGGGCGGCTACCACCTGTGGCTGCGGCTGCCCGACGGCACCGACGACACCGCCCTGACCGCCGCCGCCCTGCGCGCCGGTGTCGCCATCGCCCCCGGACGCCCCTACTTCAGCGCCGAACCCCCGGCCGCGCACATCCGCCTGAGCTTCGCGGCGGTCGCGGGCACCGGGGAGATCGTGGACGGCGTACGCCGTCTGCGCAGGGCGTACGAGGAGCCGGGGACGGGGCGGGACGCGGCGGCGTACCGCACCGGCCGGTCGACGTCCGCCACCCCCGCCTGCGACGATCCCGCCATGCAGGACACACCGGCCACGACCGGCGGGCGGGCCCTTCCGGCCGGCTACGAGATCTCCACCGACCCTTCGGGTGAAGTGCCCCCGATGTCCGGTGGCCGAGACCCGGCGGCATGTTTCGGTTAATCACTGGTAACACCTCTTGACCTGCGTACTCTCCGGGACCACCATCACGGCATGTCGCTTCGGGTCACGTTCGTCGCCGCCGCCCGCAGTTCCCCGCTGCTCGCGGAACGCTTCGACGACGACCGGCCGCTGGACATGGCCGGCTGGGAAGAGGTGCAGCGGGTCGGCCGTGACCTGCTGCCGCTCGCCGCGGCCGAACTGCGCTACTGCTCGCCCACGCCGCGCTCCCGCGCCACCGGCGACGCCCTCGGGTACGCGCCGCTCGTGCAGGTCGCCCTGCGCGACTGCGACATGGGCCGCTGGCGCGGACTGACCCTCGGCGAGGCGATGGCCCGTGAGCCGGAAGCGGTGGACGCCTGGCTCGCCGACCCGCGCGCCGTGCCGCACGGCGGCGAGTCGCTGCTCGCGTTCATCACCCGGGTCGGCGGCTGGCTCGACACCCGGCCGCTCGGCGACGGCGGGCACATCGTCGCGGTGGCCGAGCCGGCGGTGATCCGGGCGGCGCTGGTGTACGTGCTGCAGGCGCCGCCCGCGACGTACTGGAACATCGACGTCCGTCCCCTGTCGGCCACCACGGTCACCGGCCGCGCGGGACGCTGGCACCTGCGCTGCGACGGCCTGCCGGCTCAGACGTCGCGGGTGTAGCCGCCGTCGGCGGGGCGGGCGCCGGCCCGCTCCCGGGTGTAGTCCGTGGTCAGCAGCAGGTCCTTGGCGGGCCCGGCCACCCGCCACACCGCCCGCCAGCGGTCGGCGTCCAGGGCGGTGAACTCGCCGCGGTACAGGTCCGCCGAGCAGGGATGACGGGCCACGTGGCGGCCGGTGGTCAGATCCAGGTCGTGGAAGGGCCGCCCGTCGGCGAAGCACACGTCCGCGGTCCCCGGCGCCCCCGCCGCGCCGGGCAGGAACCGCAGCGTCCGCCCGGCGGGCCGCCCGACCCCCTGCCACACGAACGTACCGGTCTCCCGGTGCAGCAGCCCGCCCCCTTCCCGCGGCAAGAAGTCGGTACGGCCACGGAACTCCCCGTCCAGCCCGTTCGCCAGGTCCCGCACGGACCGCCGCACCAGCCAGCGTCCCGAGAGATACGCCAGTACATCGGCCACCGGCCGGTACGCACCCATCCTGTTCCGCCCCTCCGCTCCGTCCGCACCGCGCCACCGTGACGCGCCCCGCCCTCCTCCCCATCCTGCCGTCCGGGTCCGGACCCGGACGGCAGCGGGGCCCTCCAAAAGCCCGGCATTGCATAAACGTGCAGTCCTACGTATAGTCATGCCATCAAAAGCTCCGCTGGAGGATGTCCATGACCGTACGAGCCGCAGTGGCCGGGGCCAGCGGGTATGCGGGTGGGGAGCTGCTGCGGCTGCTCCTCGCGCATCCCGGGGTCGAGATCGGGGCGCTGACCGGGAACTCCAACGCCGGGCAGCGGCTCGGCGCGCTGCAGCCGCATCTGCTGCCGCTCGCCGACCGTGTGCTCCAGGAGACCCGTGCCGACGTCCTCGCCGGGCACGACGTCGTCTTCCTCGCGCTGCCGCACGGCCGGTCCGCCGCCGTCGCCGAGCAGCTCGGGCCGGACGTCCTGGTCGTCGACATGGGCGCCGACTTCCGGCTGGCGGACGCCGCCGACTGGGAGGCCTTCTACGGTTCCCCGCACGCCGGCACCTGGCCGTACGGTCTGCCCGAGCTGCCGGGCGCCCGCGCCGCGCTGGAGGGGTCCAGGCGCGTCGCGGTGCCCGGTTGTTACCCGACCGCCGTGTCGCTCGCCCTCTACCCGGCCTACGCCGCCCGCCTCGCCGCACCCGAGGCCGTGATCGTCGCCGCCTCCGGCACCTCCGGCGCGGGCAGGGCGCCCAAGCCGCACCTGCTGGGCAGCGAGGTCATGGGGTCGATGTCGGCGTACGGCGTCGGCGGCGGCCACCGGCACACCCCCGAGATGATCCAGAACCTCGGTGCGGTCGCCAGCGAGCGCGTCTCCGTCTCCTTCACCCCGACGCTCGCCCCCATGCCCCGCGGCATCCTCGCCACCTGCACCGCCGCGGCCGTACCCGGGGTGACGGCCGACGCGCTGCGCGCCGCGTACGCCAAGGCGTACGCCGACGAACCGTTCGTGCACCTGCTGCCCGAGGGCCAGTGGCCCGCCACCGGGTCCGTCCACGGCTCCAACGCCGTTCAGGTACAGGTCGCCCACGACGCCGCGGCGGGGCGGATCGTCGCGGTCAGCGCCGTCGACAACCTCACCAAGGGCACCGCGGGCGGTGCCGTCCAGAGCATGAACATCGCCCTCGGTCTCGACGAGACCACCGGCCTGACGACGATCGGAGTCGCACCGTGAGCGTGACGGCAGCGAAGGGATTCACGGCGGCGGGCATCGCCGCCGGGATCAAGGACAACGGCAGCCCGGACCTGGCCCTCGTGGTCAACACCGGGCCGTGCCGCGCCGCCGCAGGCGTCTTCACCTCCAACCGCGTCAAGGCGGCCCCCGTCCTGTGGTCCGAGCAGGTCCTCAGGAGCGGGCGGCTGGCCGCGGTCGTCCTCAACTCCGGCGGCGCCAACGCCTGCACGGGACCCAAGGGCTTCCAGGACACCCACGCCACCGCCGAGAAGGCGGCCGGGGTACTGGGCGTCGGCGCCGGTGAGGTCGCCGTCTGCTCCACGGGCCTCATCGGCGTGCCGCTCCCGATGGACCGGCTGCTGCCCGGCGTCGAGACCGCCGCCGGGCGGCTCTCCGAGCACGGTGGCGAGAAGGCCGCCATCGCCATCAAGACCACCGACACCGTCCACAAGACGTCCGTCGTCACCGGGGACGGGTGGACCGTGGGCGGCATGGCGAAGGGCGCCGGGATGCTCGCCCCCGGGCTCGCCACCATGCTCGTCGTCCTCACCACCGACGCCGACGTCGAGTCCGCCGTGCTCGACCGGGCGCTGCGCGAGGCCACCCGGGTCACCTTCGACCGCGTCGACTCCGACGGCTGCATGTCCACCAACGACACCGTGCTCCTGCTCGCCTCCGGCGCGTCCGGCCTCACCCCCGGGTACGGCGCCTTCGCCGAGGCGGTCCGCGCGGTCTGCGACGACCTCGGGCAGCAGCTCGTCCGGGACGCCGAGGGCGCGAGCAAGGACATCAGGATCGAGGTGGTCAACGCCGCGAGCGAGAACGACGCCGTCGAGGTCGGCCGCTCCGTCGCCCGCAACAACCTCCTCAAGTGCGCCCTGCACGGCGAGGACCCCAACTGGGGCCGGGTGCTCTCCGCGATCGGCACCACCTCCGCCGCCTTCGAGCCGGACCGGCTGAACGTCGCCATCAACGGCGTCTGGGTCTGCAGGAACGGCTCCGTCGGCGAGGACCGCGAGAAGGTCGACATGCGCTACCGCGAGATCCACATCGTCGCCGACCTCGCCGCGGGCACCGACACCGCCACCATCTGGACCAACGACCTCACCGCCGACTACGTCCACGAGAACAGCGCCTACAGCTCATGAGCACCACCCGGAAGCACACCGCCCTGCCCAAGGCGCAGATCCTCATCGAGGCGCTGCCCTGGCTCACCCGGCACCACGGGAAGATCGTCGTCGTCAAGTTCGGCGGCAACGCCATGGTCGACGAGGAACTGAAGGCCGCCTTCGCACAGGACGTCGTCTTCCTGCGGCACGCCGGACTCCGGCCCGTCGTCGTGCACGGCGGCGGCCCGCAGATCAGTACCGCCCTCGACCGGCACGGCATCGTCAGCGAGTTCCGGGCCGGCCTGCGCGTCACCACCGAGGACGCCATGGACGTCGTACGGATGGTGCTCGCCGGGCAGGTGCAGCGCGAGCTGGTCGGGCTGCTCAACCGGCACGGCCCGTTCGCCGTCGGACTCACCGGCGAGGACGCCCACACCATCACCGCCACCCGGCACCGCCCCCACGTCGACGGCGAGCCCGTCGACATCGGCCGGGTGGGCGAGATCACCGCGGTCGACACCGGCGCCGTCGAGGCGCTGCTCGCGGACGGCCGCATCCCGGTCGTCTCCTCCATCGCCCGTTCCGAGGACGAAGGTGACTTCGGGCATGTCTACAACATCAATGCTGATACGGCGGCTGCGGCTCTCGCTGCGGCGCTCGGTGCCGAGACTCTCATGGTCCTCACGGACGTCGAAGGACTCTACGAGGACTGGCCGCACAGCGACGAGGTGATCAGCCGCCTCACCGCGTCCGAACTGGAGAAACTCCTCCCTGAGCTGTCGTCCGGGATGGTGCCCAAGATGGAGGGCTGCCTGCACGCCGTCCGCGGCGGCGTGCGCACCGCCCGGGTCCTCGACGGGCGGGTCCAGCACGCGGTCCTGCTGGAGATCTTCACCGACGAGGGCATCGGGACGATGGTCGTGCCCGACGAACACCACGGGGAGCCGTCATGAGCAACGGGGAACTCACCGCGCGCTGGCAGGGCGCGCTCATGGACACCTACGGCACCCCGCGGCTGCCCCTCGTGCGCGGCGCGGGCACCAGGGTGTGGGACGCCGAGGGCACCGAGTACCTCGACTTCGTCGGCGGCATCGCCACCAACGCGCTCGGCCACGCCCACCCGGCCGTCGTCGGGGCCGTCACCCGGCAGATCGGCTCCCTCGGCCACATTTCCAACTTCTTCATGGCCGAGCCGACCGTCGCGCTCGCCGAGCGGCTGCTGCGGCTGTTCGGCCGGGACGGACGCGTCTTCTTCTGCAACTCGGGCGCGGAGGCCAACGAAACCGCGTTCAAGATCGGCCGGCTCACGGGCCGGTCCCGTGTCGTCGCCACCGACGGCGGGTTCCACGGCCGCACGATGGGCGCCCTCGCGCTGACCGGCCAGCCCGGCAAGCGCGAACCGTTCCTGCCGCTGCCCGACGTCACGCACGTGCCCTTCGGCGACGCGCAGGCGCTGGCCGCCGCCGTCACCGAGGACACCGCGCTCGTCGTGATCGAGCCGGTGCAGGGCGAGAACGGCGTCGTCGTCCCGCCCGCGGGGTACCTCAAGGCCGCCCGCGCGATCACCGCGGCGACCGGCGCGCTGCTCGTCCTGGACGAGGTGCAGACGGGCGTCGGCCGCACCGGGCAGTGGTTCGAGTACCAGGCCCACGAAGGTGTCCTGCCCGACGTCGTCACCCTCGCCAAGCAGCTCGGCGGGGGCCTGCCGCTGGGCGCCGCCGTCGCCTTCGGCCGGGCCGCCGGCCTGCTGCGGCCCGGTCACCACGGCACGACCTTCGGCGGCAACCCGGTCGCCTGCGCCGCCGGGCTCGCCGTCCTCGACACCATCGAGCACGAGGGCCTGCTGGAGAACGCCAAGCGGCAGGGCGAGCGGCTGCGCGGGGAAATCGAGGGCCTCGACCACTCCTTGATCGACCACGTCCGGGGCGCCGGTCTCCTCCTGGGTATCGTGCTCACCGAGCCGCTCGCGCCCCGCGCGCAGCAGACGGCTCAGGACGCCGGTTTCCTGGTGAACGCGGCCGCCCCCGATGTCGTACGGCTCATGCCGCCGCTGAACCTGCGCGACGACGAGGTGGACGCCTTCCTCCGGGCGCTGCCCGGCATCCTTGACCAGGCCCTGCACGGAGCCGTCGGCCATGACGCCTCCGAGGGGGCCGCCGGGGAAGGACGAACCGGAGAATGAGACGACGATGAGCCAGGCGCAGGACCACGAGCACCACGGCGGGCCCGCCGTGCCGCAGACCCGCACCGCACGCCACCGCCGGATCGTGGACATCCTCAACCGGCAGCCGGTGCGCTCGCAGAGCCAGCTCGCGAAGCTGCTGGCCGACGACGGCCTGACGGTCACGCAGGCGACGCTCAGCCGCGACCTCGACGAGCTGAACGCGGTGAAGATCCGCAACAACGACGGCGACCTCATCTACGCGGTCCCCAGCGAGGGCGGCTTCCGTACACCGCGCGCCCCGCTCGGCGAGTCCGCGAAGGAGGAGCGGATGCGGCGCCTGTCGCAGGAGCTGCTGATCTCCGCCGAGGCGTCCGCGAACCTCGTGGTCCTGCGCACCCCGCCGGGCGCCGCCCAGTTCCTCGCCTCCGCGATCGACCAGGCGGAACTCCAGGACATCCTCGGCACCATCGCGGGCGACGACACCCTGCTGCTGATCAGCCGTGACCCGACGGGCGGCCAGGCACTGGCGGACCACCTGCTGCGGCTGGCGCAGAACGGCCACGGCTGAGTCCGGAGGAGGCCCGGGGCGTGCCGCCCGCGCCCGGCGGCGTCAGTACCGGGTGATCGCCGTCCGCCCCCGTTCCGTCCCGATCGCGAGGTGCGGACCGGCCGCCGGGTCCGCCCAGCGCAGGATGCGCCGCATCGCCTCCCCGGGCACCGACACGCATCCGGCCGTCGCGCCCCGCCCGTCGACGTGCAGGAAGATCCCGGCACCCCGCCCCCGCACCGGGCGCGCGTAGTTGAAGCCGACGACGAGGGCGTGCGCGTACTGCGTGCCGTAGGTGATCAGGTGCTCGGACTCGGCGGCCCGGCAGTCGGCCGGGCGGGGTTCGGTCCAGCGGTTGTAGGAGCGGGAGCCGTTGTCCTGGCACCACCAGGAGTCCTCGCCGACCGGACGGTAGGGGTACGTCGTCCCGGCCGGGGCCGCCTCGACGCCGAAGGCGTACGGCAGGTCGTACAGGCCGGTCGGGGTGGTGTCGGTGCCCTGCCGGCGCGTGGCGCCCTCGGCGAGGCCGTTCGCGCCGAAGCGGGCGGGCGCCGAACCGGCCGGTGTCCAGCGCCCGTTCCGCAGGTCCCACCAGGTGAGCGTGCCCGAGGTGGAGCCCGTGCCCGCCGCCCGCGCGGTGATCAACTGGGTGCCGCCGCCGGTGTCCGCCATCCGCTCCGGCAGCGGCGCCGGCCTGCCGGGCGGTGCCGCACCGGCGAGGAGCAGGGCGGACAGGGCGAGGACGAGGACACCGGGGCGCATGGCTCAGACGCTAGAGGGCGGCAGCGGAAGCGGCAGCCCGGGAAGGCCGTCCAGGCTGGTGGCGACGTGGTCCTTCCGGGTGAAGTACGCGTTCAGGGAGACGTCGTCCTCGCGGGCGAACCGCCTGCCGTGCAGGTCGCGGTCCTCGTCGTACGTCATGAGGGGGACGGCGTAGCCGCAGGTGTCGCGGACGAGGGCGGCCGTCACGACGACGATCGCGCGCAGGCCGTGCGTGGCCGGGTCGATGTCCGGGAAGCGGGCGAGGAGTTCCCCGAAGCGCGGGTCGTCACGGAAGACGGGCTCGCCCCGGCCGTGCACCCGCACGATGTTCGGCGGACCCTCGAAGGCGCACCACATCAGGGTGATGCGGCCGTTCTCCCGCAGGTGGGCGACGGTCTCGGCGTTGGAACCGGCGAAGTCGAGGTAGGCCACGGTGTGCTCGTCGAGGACGGCCAAGGAGCCCTTGAGGCCTTTGGGGGAGAGGTTGACCGTGCCGTCGGCGGACAGCGGGGCGGTGGCGGTGAAGAACACGGGCTGGGACTCGATGAAGGTGCGGAGCCGGCCGTCTATGCGCTCATAAGTCTTTCCCATGTCTAACGATTATGCGGACAAACCGTTCACCTGTCCGGGGGATTCCGCCGCCAGGGGTGTCCGCCGGGTGCCCGTCCGGCCGAATTGACGATTCATGCGGACTGCTGCATACTCATGCATGTCAGCGAATGCACTGTGAGGAGAAACCCGTGACCGAGCGCGTCGTACTCGCCTACTCGGGCGGTCTGGACACCTCCGTCGCCATCGGCTGGATCGCCGAGGAGACGGGCGCCGAGGTCA
This sequence comes from Streptomyces sp., assembly GCA_035710365.1. Classification (GTDB taxonomy): domain Bacteria; phylum Actinomycetota; class Actinomycetes; order Streptomycetales; family Streptomycetaceae; genus Streptomyces. Next base: position 17,376 of record DASTDN010000513.1, read on the forward strand.
TCGCCGTTGCGGTCGACGTCGGCCAGGGCGGCGAGGACCTGGACGTCATCCGCAAGCGCGCGCTCGCCTGCGGTGCCGTCGAGGCCGAGGTCGCGGACGCCAGGGACGAGTTCGCCGAGGAGTACTGCCTCCCGGCGATCAAGGCCAACGCCCTCTACATGGACCGCTACCCGCTGGTCTCCGCCCTGTCCCGGCCGGCGATCGTCAAGCACCTCGTCGCCACCGCGCGCAAGCACGGCGCCACCACCGTCGCCCACGGCTGCACCGGCAAGGGCAACGACCAGGTGCGGTTCGAGGCCGGCATCGTCGCCCTCGCGCCGGACCTGAAGTGCATCGCCCCGGTCCGCGACTACGCGATGACCCGCGACAAGGCCATCGCGTTCTGCGAGGAGAAGAACCTCCCCATCGCGACCACCAAGAAGTCCCCGTACTCCATCGACCAGAACGTCTTCGGCCGCGCCGTCGAGACCGGCTTCCTCGAAGACATCTGGAACGCCCCGATCGAGGACATCTACGAGTACACGGCGAACCCGGCGGCGGCCCGCGAGGCCGACGAGGTGATCATCTCCTTCAAGGAGGGCGTCCCGGTCGCCATCGACGGCAAGCCCGTCACCGTCCTCCAGGCCGTCCAGCAGCTCAACGAGCGTGCCGGAGCCCAGGGCGTCGGCCGGATCGACATGGTCGAGGACCGTCTCGTCGGCATCAAGTCCCGCGAGGTGTACGAGGCCCCCGGCGCGATCGCCCTGATCACCGCCCACCAGGAGCTGGAGAACGTCACCGTCGAGCGTGAGCTCGCCCGCTACAAGCGGCAGGTCGAGCAGCGCTGGAGCGAACTGGTCTACGACGGCCAGTGGTTCTCCCCGCTCAAGCGCGCCCTGGACGGCTTCGTCGCCGAGGCCAACCAGCACGTGAACGGCGACATCCGGATGACCCTGCACGGCGGGCGCGCCGTCGTCACCGGCCGGCGCTCCGAGTCGTCCCTGTACGACTTCAACCTGGCCACGTACGACACCGGCGACACCTTCGACCAGGCCGCCGCCAAGGGCTTCATCGACATCTACGGCCTGTCCTCGAAGATCGCCGCCAAGCGCGACCTCGCCTGAGCGGCTGCGCCCGACGGCCCCTCACACGCACTAGCCTGGCACCCGCCTCCTCACCCGCCGTGAGGAGGCGGTGGCACATCCGGCCTCCGCCGCGACGACCGCGTCGCGGCGGTCTCCGACCGACTGTCTTCCAAGGAGCAACGCAAGTGAGCAGCAACAGCGGTGACGTACGGCTCTGGGGCGGCCGTTTCGCCGACGGTCCCGCCGAGGCGCTGGCGAAGCTGTCCGCGTCCGTCCACTTCGACTGGCGGCTCGCGCCGTACGACATCGCCG
>DASTDN010000514.1:0-4288 GCA_035710365.1 Streptomyces sp.
CCGACGCGCATGGCGCCGCGCTCGCGCAGGTGCCGGGTGAGGGCGCGGGTGTCGATGCCGCTGATGCCGACGACGCCCTGCGCGGCGAGTTCCTCGTCGAGGGTGCGGCGGGAGCGCCAGCTCGACGGCACGCGGGCGGGGTCGCGGACGACGTAGCCGGAGACCCAGATCTTCCTGGACTCCATGTCCTCGTCGTTGACGCCGGTGTTGCCGACGTGCGGGGCCGTCATCACGACGACCTGGCGGTGGTACGAGGGGTCGGTGAGGGTCTCCTGGTAGCCGGTCATGCCGGTGGAGAACACGGCCTCGCCGAACGTCTCCCCCACGGCCCCGTAGGCGCGGCCGCGGAAGATGCGGCCGTCCTCCAGGACGAGTACGGCGGGGACCTTTCCGGCTGCCCCAGTGGAGGTGGTCATTGTCCGGCGCCTTCCGTGCTGTTGGTTTCGGTCATGGAGTTGACCGCGTCGACCCACTCCTTGTGCTCCGCCGCGCGGTCCGAGCGGAACCCGGAGTCGAGCAGCTTGTCGCCGTGTGCCCAGGTGACGACGAGCAGCCCGCCCTCGGTGAGGACCTTGCCGGCGATGCCCTTGTCGAGCCGGGCCTCGCGCAGCGCCTCCCGGGGGACGAAGAAGTCGGTCGCGCCGGGGCGTACGACGTCGAGTCCCTCGTCCGTCAGGGTGAGCTCGACCCGGCTGCGGGTTCCCAGGCCGTGGGCGACGATGCGGTCGAGCCACTGCCCGGCGGTGGTGGAGCCGTGGTACCGGCCGCTGAGAGTCAGTCTGGCCGGGCCGGGGCTGTCCGGCGCGTCGAGCAGGTCCGGCAGGTCGCTCTGGAGGGTGCCGCGCCACTTCCAGCCCTCGCGCATCAGCCAGTAGACGAGCGCGACGAAGAGGGCGAGGCCGATCACCCAGCCGATACGGGCGGCCCAGTCGGTCACTTCCGCCGATTCCTTCTCGGCGGCCAGCAGGAAAAGAGTAGTCACGTGAGCTTCCCGTCGACGAGTGTGGCCCTGCCCCGCAGCCAGGTGTGTGTGACTCGGCCCGGCAGGTCGCGGCCCTCATACGGGGTGTTGCGGCTGCGCGAGGCGAAGTCCGCGGGGTCCACCGGTCCACGGTATGCGGTGTCCACCAGCGTGAGGTTGGCGGGCTCGCCTGCCGAGACGGGCCGGCCGTGGCCCTCGGCGCGGCCGATCCGCGCGGGGGCGGCCGACATGCGGTCGGCGACCTGCGCCCAGTCGAGCAGGCCGGTCTCCACCATGGTCTCCTGGACCACCGACAGCGCGGTCTCCAGGCCCACCATCCCCATGGCGGCGGCGGCCCACTCGCAGTCCTTGTCCTCGTGCGGGTGCGGGGCGTGGTCGGTGGCGACGATGTCGATTGTGCCGTCGGCGAGGGCCTCGCGCAGCGCCCGCACGTCCCGCCCGGTGCGCAGCGGCGGGTTCACCTTGTAGACGGGGTCGTAGGTGCGGACCAGCTCGTCGGTGAGGAGCAGGTGGTGGGGGGTGACCTCGGCGGTGACGTCGATGCCGCGGGACTTGGCCCAGCGGACGATCTCCACGGACCCCGCGGTCGACAGGTGGCAGATGTGGACGCGGGAGCCGACGTGCTCGGCGAGCAGCACGTCGCGGGCGATGATCGCCTCCTCGGCGACCGCGGGCCAGCCGCCGAGGCCCAGCTCGGCGGAGACGACGCCCTCGTTCATCTGGGCGCCCTCGGTCAGCCGCGGTTCCTGCGCGTGCTGGGCGACGACGCCGCCGAAGGCCTTCACGTACTCCAGGGCGCGGCGCATGATCACCGCGTCGTGGACGCACTTGCCGTCGTCGGAGAAGACGGTCACACCGGCGGCGGAGTCGTGCATGGCGCCCAGCTCGGCGAGCTTGTGGCCCTCCAGGCCGACGGTGACGGCGCCGACCGGCCGTACGTCGCAGTAGCCGTGCTCCCTGCCGAGCCGCCAGACCTGCTCGACGACGCCGGCGGTGTCCGCGACGGGGAAGGTGTTGGCCATGGCGAACACGGCGGTGTAGCCGCCGGAGGCGGCGGCGCGGGTGCCGGTCAGGACGGTCTCGGAGTCCTCGCGGCCGGGTTCGCGCAGGTGGGTGTGGAGATCGACCAGGCCGGGCAGCAGCACCTTCCCGCCGGCCTCGACGACGTCGGCGCCCTCGGCGGACAGTGCGCCGCCGACGGCCGCGACGGTCTCCCCGTCGATCAGGACGTCCTGCGGTTCGCCGCCGAGCACCTTCGCACCGCGGATCAGGGTCTTGCTCATGTCTCTTACTTCTCCTCGGTACGGGTGGTCTGGGTGACGGCGGGTTCGTTGCCGCCCAGCAGCAGGTAGAGGACGGCCATCCGCACGGAGACGCCGTTGGTGACCTGCTCGACGACGGTGCAGCGGCCGGAGTCGGCGACCTCGGCGGTGATCTCCATGCCGCGGACCATCGGCCCGGGGTGCATCACGACCGCGTGCTCCGGCATCCGCGCCATGCGGTCGCCGTCGAGGCCGTAGCGACGCGCGTACTCGCGCTCGGTCGGGAAGAACGCGGCGTTCATCCGCTCCCGCTGCACCCGCAGCATCATCACCGCGTCGGTCTTCGGGAGCGTGGAGTCGAGGTCGTACGACACCTCGCAGGGCCAGGCCCCGACGCCGACCGGCACCAGGGTGGGCGGGGCGACGAGGGTGACCTCGGCGCCGAGCGTGTGCAGCAGGTCGACGTTGGAGCGGGCGACGCGGCTGTGCAGGATGTCGCCGACGACCGTGACGCGCCGGCCGGTGAGGTCCCGGCCGATTCCGGCGTCGGGGCCGACGAGGCGGCGGCGCAGGGTGAAGGCGTCCAGCAGGGCCTGCGTGGGGTGCTGGTGGGTGCCGTCACCGGCGTTGATCACGGCGGCGTCGATCCAGCCGGAGTTGGCCAGCCGGTAGGGGGCACCGGAGGCGCCGTGCCGGATGACGACCGCGTCGACGCCCATGGCCTCCAGGGTCTGGGCGGTGTCCTTCAGGGACTCGCCCTTGGACACCGAGGAGCCCTTGGCGGAGAAGTTGATGACGTCCGCCGACAGCCGCTTCTCGGCGGCCTCGAAGGAGATCCGGGTGCGCGTGGAGTCCTCGAAGAAGAGGTTCACGACGGTGCGGCCGCGCAGGGTCGGCAGCTTCTTGATCGGCCGGTCGGCGACCCGGGCCATCTCCTCGGCGGTGTCGAGGATCAGGACGGCGTCGTCGCGGGAGAGATCGGCGGCCGAGATGAGATGACGCTGCATCTGTCAGGCTCCGTAAGGCAGTTCATGCAGTTCACAAGGGAGATTTCGGGCAGGCCGGGGCGCGTCCGGGCAGACGTGCGCTCCGATGCGTACGCCGGTGTTCTACTGCTCCGCGCCCGGGGCGGCCGGCTTGGCGCCGAGCAGCACGGTGTCGCGACCGTCCTCCTCGGCGAGCAGGACCCTGACCGTCTCCCGCAGCGACGTGGGGAGGTTCTTGCCGACGTAGTCGGCGCGGATCGGCAGTTCGCGGTGGCCGCGGTCGACGAGGACCGCGAGCTGCACCGCGCGCGGGCGCCCGATGTCGTTCAGGGCGTCGAGGGCGGCGCGGATGGTGCGGCCGGAGAAGAGCACGTCGTCCACGAGGACGACGAGGCGGCCGTCGATGCCGTCACCGGGGATGTCGGTGCGGGCCAGCGCACGCGGCGGATGCATGCGCAGGTCGTCGCGGTACATGGTGATGTCGAGCGAGCCGACCGGCACCTTGCGTTCGGTGATCTGCTCCAGCTTGGCGGCGAGCCGCTGGGCGAGGAAGACGCCGCGGGTCGGAATGCCGAGGAGCACCACGTCGTCGGCGCCCTTGGCGCGTTCGACGATCTCGTGGGCGATGCGGGTGAGGGCCCGGGCGATGTCGGGGCCTTCGAGTACCGGCCGCGCATCGGAGCGCGGGGCCTGCACGTGCTGCGTGTCCTGCTTGTCCATACGAAACGGACCTCCTTCTCCGCCTCACGGGACGGACCTTAAAGGACGTCGGAATTGCGTTGTCCACCGTAGCAGGCACCCCGGCACGCCCGTCCGCACCCCCGGGTGGACCCCCCTCCCCGGCCCCTCACCCGTCCGGCGCAGCGGGGGCCCCGCGCACGGAACAGACCGGTGCGGACCGCCCGGCTTGACGCGGAAGAGTAACGCTGCGTAACCTCACAGTGAGTTACCAGCCGCGCGGCACGGATCAGAGTCAGGCCGCGTCGACACAGCGCCGGGGAGCCATATGTCCAGCGAATACGCCAAACAGCTCGGGGCCAAGCTCCGGGCGATCCGCA
>DASTDN010000515.1:0-7108 GCA_035710365.1 Streptomyces sp.
AGCTTGAGGATGCGGTGACCGGCTGCTTCCAGCCGCATCGCCTCCTCGAGCACCGGGCCCCGGATCTCGTAACAGACGTTGGCGAGCTTGGTCGACTGGATCACCTGCATGTCTGGGAGCTTACGGCCCGGTAAGCCCGGCGGTGCCGTGTTTTCCGCCACGTGAGACGCGGCGGTTTGGGCGCGTATCGCCGGGCGCCGTCCGGCGGGCCCCTCTCGTCCCCGGCGGGTGCGCCCCGCTTCGTGCCCCACCGGCGCCAACACGGGCCGCACGGTGCGGATTCGGCCACCCCTGCTCCCGTCGGGCCCGCCGTCGGCGGGGCCCCGCCCGCCCGGCCGCGTCCACCCGTACGGCGGCGTCCGTCCGTGCGGAGGCGACCACCCGTACGGCGGCGTGGCGCGCCCTGCCCGGCGTGTGCGGCCCCGCGGGCCGCGCCCGTGCGTCGCAGGCGGCGCGTGCGGCCGGCCGGTGTCCGCCCGCGGCCGGTCCGCGGGGCGTTCTCCGCCGGCGGCGGGCCGGTCCGCGTGGCCGCGCGGCGGCGCGGGCCGGGGCCGGCCGGACGCCGGGGGCCGTGGAGAGCCGGTGTGGGGCCGGTGCCGGATCGGGGCCCGGCGGCCGAACAGGGCCGAAGGGGTCTTGATCTCCCGTTTCCCTCCTCCCACAATGCACATGACATACATGTGCATGGCAAAGACCGGTGGGCGGCTGGAGGATTCCGGCCGCCTCAGTCGTAGGAGAGGACCCCCATGAGAAAGCCTCTCGTCGCCGCGTGCCTCGCGCTGGCGACAGCGGGTGCCACCGCCGCACCCGCGATGGCCGCCGAGGGCGCGGGCGCGCCCGCCGTGGACGTCCGCGCGGTCACCGCGGGCGTCAACCAGGCCGCCACCGACCTCGGCAGGGCCCTGCCCAAGAAGCCCCCGGCCCCGAACACCCAGGCCGTCAGCTTCGCCGGGAGCGTCTCGCTCAGCAACTGCTCCGGCTCCCTGATCCGCATGCCCGCCTCGCAGGACGACGACCCCGCGCTCGTCATGAGCAACGGCCACTGCCTGGAGTCCGGCTTCCCGGCCCCCGGCGAGGTCCTCGTCAACCGGACGTCCAGCCGCTCCTTCGGGCTGCTCAACGCGAGCGGCAGCCGCGTCGCCACCCTGCGTGCCGCCAAGCTGGTCTACGGGACGATGACCGACACGGACGTCTCCCTGTACCAGCTCACCCAGACCTACGGGCAGATCAAGGCCGCGACCGGGATCAGCCCGCTGACCCTGAACGACACCCACCCCGTCGCCGGGAGCGCCATCAGCGTCGTCTCCGGCTACTGGACGCGGATCTACAGCTGCAACATCGACGGCTTCGCCTACCGTCTGAAGGAGGGCGGCTGGACCTGGAAGGACTCGGTCCGTTACACCTCCGCCTGTAACACCATCGGCGGCACCTCCGGCTCGCCCGTCGTCGACAACGCCACCGGCAAGGTGGTCGCCGTCAACAACACGGGCAACGAGAGCGGCGAGAGCTGCACGCTGAACAACCCCTGCGAGGTCGACGCGTCGGGCAACGTGACCGTCCGCCAGGGCATCAACTACGCCCAGGAGACCTACCAGATCCCCGCCTGCTTCGGGGCCGACAACAAGCTCGAACTCACCGCCTCCGGCTGCGTGCTGCCCAAGCCGTAACCGCCGGTTTCCCGGGGACGGGCGGCCCGCGCGGGGCTCACACCGGGGTCCTGCGCACCGCCCGTCCCGCCAGAACGTCCGTGCGCAGCCCGTCCTCGACGGCGAACCGGCCGTCGACCAGGACGTACGGCACACCCGTCGGCAGCGTCCGCGGCTCCTCGAAGGTGGCGCCCGCCGCCACCGTCTCCGGGTCGAACAGCACCAGGTCGGCGCGGTGGCCCTCGCGGACCACGCCCCGGTCCGGCAGCCGCAGCCGGGCCGCCGGACGCCCCGTCAGACGGGCCACGCACTCCTCCAGCGACAGCACCCTCAGCTCCCGCACGTACCGGCCCAGGTAGTGCGGGAACGTGCCGTACGCGCGCGGGTGCGGCTTCGCGCCCCGCAGGATGCCGTCCGAGCCGGCCGTGTGGACGCGGTGCCGCATGATCGCGCGGACGTTCTCCTCGTGGCCGACGTGCTGGAGGATCGTGGGAGCCAGGCGGTCCTCCAGGAGCAGCCGGCGGGCCACCCGCCAGGGCGTCTCGCCGCGCTCCGCCGCCGACGCGGCCACCGTCCGCCCCACGTACCCGGCCAGCGACGCGTCCGCGACCCCGGAGATCTCGATCGTGTCCCACTCCACCGGCACCCCGTGGCAGCCGTCCGAGCCCGTCTCCTCCAGGTGCCGGCGGACGCGCTCGGCGGTGCCGTCGTCGGCCAGCCGGCGCAGGATCTCCTCCGGGCCGCCCTCGCTCGCCCAGCTCGGCAGGAGCGCCACCAGGGTCGTACACCCCGGGGTGTAGGGATAGCTGTCGAGGGTGATGTCGGCGCCCGCCGCGAGCGCCTCGTCCAGCAGGGCCAGCAGCTCGGGCGCCCGGCCCTCGTTCACCCCGAAGTTCATCGTCGCGTGCGCCAGGTGCAGCGGGCAGCCCGCCTCGGCCGCCAGCGCCACCGTCTCCCGGTACGCCTCCAGGGCGCCCGCGCCGTAACTGCGGTGGTGCGGGCAGTAGTAGCCGCCGTACCGGGCCACCACCCGGCACAGCTCGGTCAGTTCGGTGTCCTTCGCGTACATGCCCGGCGCGTACGTCAGCCCCGACGACATGCCGACCGCGCCCTGCTCCAGGCCCTCCGCGACCAGCCGCCGCATCCGGTCCAGCTCGGGCCCGGTCGGCTCGCGGTCCTCCCAGCCCATTACCAGCGCGCGGACCGTGCCCTGCGGAACCAGATACGCCGCGTTGACCGCGATGCCCCGGCCGTCCACGCCCCGGTCGAGCCGGTCCAGGTACTCGCCCACCGACCGCCAGTCGAAGTCGACGTCGTCGCCGTCGCCGTTCCAGCCGGAGATCGCGCGGCGCACCTCCTGGAGCGTGCGGTCGTCCACCGGCGCGTACGACAGGCCGTCCTGGCCGATCACCTCCAGCGTGACGCCCTGCGCGACCTTCGCGCCGTGGCCGGGGTCGCGCAGCAGCGCCAGGTCGCTGTGCGCGTGCATGTCGATGAAGCCGGGGGCGAGGACCAGGCCCTCGGCGTCCACCTCCCGCATCGCGCGGGGCCGCTGGCAGCCCGCTGCCGCCGCCTCCTTCACGATCGACACGATCCGCCCGCCGTCCACGACGACGTCGGCGCGGTACGACGGTCCTCCGGTGCCGTCCACGACGTCCGCGTCCCGGAACACGAGATCCTCCATCGCCGGCCTCCTCAGCCCAGTGGAACCCAGCCGCCCGCGGGCGGGTCAGAAGAACGTGCGGATGTAGTCGACCACCGTGCCGTCCGCCTCGGCCACCGGGATCAGCGGCCACTTGTCGAAGGACGTGCACGGGTGGGACAGGCCCATGCCGAGCCAGTCGCCCACCTCCAGGTCCGCGTCCGGGCCGGTGCGCACCCAGGCGTGCTGGTCGGAGACCCGCGTCACCGCGATGCCGGCCGCCGGGCGCTCGGCGCCGCCGCGCCGGACGACCCGCACGAGCGGCATGCCGAGGTCGTAGGCGGCGTCCCGCTTGCCCGCGTTGGCGAACGCCTGCTCCGGCGACGGACGGGACACCACCTGCGCCCACAGCCGGAACGCGGGCTCCAGGGCGCCCTCCCCGGGAACCCGGTTGAACGGCGTGACCTCGCTGTAGTGGCCGTCGTCGTGCGAGACGTACGCGCCCGAACGCAGCAGCTTCAGCACGGGCAGCGACAGCGCCGGGATCTGGGCGAAGACCTCGGCGACCGCGTCGAACCAGGCGCTGCCGCCCGCGCTGACCACGATCTCCTCCAGCCCCTCGAAGCGCCCCGACTTGTCGAGATCGGCCGCCAGCGCCACCAGCCGGTGCAGCCAGGCCCGCACCCGCTCCGGGTCCGCCCGCGGCACCTCGCCCTCGTACCCCGCGACACCGGCCAGCCGCAGGGTCCGCACGGCCGCCACCGCGTCGGCGACCGCCGCGCCCTCCACCTCCGTGCGCACCCCGGTACGGGCGCCGTCGCCGCCCGCCAGCTCCACGACCACGTCCACGGGGCGGGACGCGCCCGCCTCCCGCAGCGCCGCGTCCATCAGGTGCACGCCGCGCACCGAGTCGACGTAGCAGACGAACCGGAAGTCCGGGTCGGCGGTCATCTCCGCCGCGATCCAGCGCAGCGCGGCGGCGTCCACCAGCTCGTTGGCGAGGAAGACCCGCCGCACGCCGAACGCCCGCGCCACCCGCACCTGGTGGGGCACCGCGAGCGTGATGCCCCACGCCCCGCGCTCGATCTGCCGGTGGAAGAGCTGCGGCGCCATGGAGGTCTTGCCGTGCGGGGCGAAGGTCAGGCCGTGCCGCGCCGCGTACCTCTCCATGAGCGCGAGGTTGTGCTCCAGGCGCTCGGCGGACAGGGCCAGGACCGGGCTGGTGAAGCCCCCGGTGAACAGGTTGCGGCGCTCGGCGGCCAGTTCGGCGACGGTCAGCCCGTCCGCGTCCGGAGGGAGGCCCTTGAACCGGTGGTCGACGCGCTCCCCGGCCAGCCGGTCGAGAGCTTCGGTGCGCATGAAGTGCCTCCCTGATCAGGCATGTTGCAGTTGCTGCAACACCCATTGCGTGTATCGCCTACCGCTGTCTAACATCTCGGCCACGCCGGGTCAACGGACCCGGCCCGACCCCCTCACCGAGGAGCTGCGACGATCGTGACCCCCACCGGACCCGGCAAGGCCCCCGGCGTCGCCGACGTCGTCGCGCTCGGCGAGTCCATGGTCACCTTCCTGCCGTCCCGGCCGGGCCGTCTCGCCGACGTTCCCTCCTTCGAGCGGAGCATCGGCGGCGCCGAGTCGAACGTGGCGTGCGCGCTGGCCGCCGCCGGACACACCACGCGCTGGGTCAGCCGCGTCGGCGCCGACGCCTTCGGCGACCACCTGCTCGCCACCGTCGCCTCCTACGGCGTCGACGTGAGCGCCGTACGACGCGACCCCGCCCGCCCCACCGGCGTGTACTTCCGCACCGCCGGGGACCGGGCCGGTGACGGCCACGAGGTGGCGTACTACCGGGCCGGCTCCGCGGCCTCCGCGATGAGCGCCGCGAACACCGACCTCGACGCGGTGCGCACCGCGCGCGTGCTGCACCTGTCCGGCATCACCGCCGCGCTGTCGCGCGACTGCCTCGGCCTGATGCGCGAGCTGACCGCCCGCCGCCCCGGCCGCCCGCTGGTCTCCTTCGACGTCAACCACCGGCCGGAACTGTGGCGGGGCGGTCCCGGACCCGGGACGCTGCTGGAGCTGGCGCGCGGCGCCGACCTCGTGTTCGTCGGCGAGGACGAGGCCCGCGCCGCGTGGGGCCTGCACGGCGCCCGCGCCATCCGCGAGGCCCTGCCCGAGCCCGCGACGGTGGTGGTCAAGCGGGGACCGGGCGGCGCCGTCGCCCTCACCGGGGGCACCGGAACACCGCCGGGCGCCGAAGCGCCGCGGGACGCAGGCGGCACCGCGGCCTTCGCCCCCGCCCTGCGCGTCGACGTCGTCTCCGCCACCGGCGCCGGCGACGCCTTCGCCGCCGGCTTCCTCTCCGCCACCCTGCGCGGCCTGCCCCTGCCGCAGCGGCTGCGCCACGGTCACCTCACGGCCGCCGCCGTCCTCACCGCCCCCGGCGACCTCGCCGCGCCCCCCGCCCGCGGGCGCGCCGACCGCCTCGCCGCCCTCGACGACACCGCGTGGGGGAGACTGCGACTCGGCCCCGGCTGGACCGGCACCGCGGAGGGGGCCGAGGAGGAGGTACCCGCGCCATGAGCCAGACCGTGGACCGCGCCCTGAGCATCCTGCCGCTGCTCGCCGAGGGCCCCGCAGACCTCGGGCAGGTCGCCGAACGGCTCGGCGTGCACAAGTCCACCGCCCTGCGCCTGCTGCGCACCCTCCACCAGCACGGCTTCGTGTACCGCCAGTCCGACCAGCGCTACCGCCTCGGCTCCCGCCTCATCGCGCTCGCCCAGGAGGCGATGGAGAACCTCGACGTCCGCGAGATCGCCCACCCCCACCTCGTACGCCTCAACGAGACCTGCGGGCACACCGTGCACCTCGCCGTGTACGAGGAGGGCGAGGTCCTCTACATCGACAAGGTCGAGAGCCGCTACCCGGTGCGGATGTACTCGCGCATCGGCAAGCCCGTCGCCATCACCGTCGCCGCCGTCGCGAAACTGCTGCTCGCCGACCTGCCCGAGGCCGAGCGCCGCGCCGTCGCCGACAAGCTCGACTACCCCCTGTACACGTCCCGTTCGACACCGCACGCCGACGCCTTCCTCAGGGAGCTGGCCGCGGTGCGCGAACAGGGCTGGGCCACCGACCTCGGCGGCCACGAGGAGTCCATCAACTGCGTCGCCGCCCCCGTCCGGGGTCCCGGCGGCCGGGTGGTCGCCGCGATGTCGGTCTCCGCGCCGAACGTCGTCGTCACCGCCGACGAACTCCTCACCCTCCTGCCGCTGGTGCGCCGCACGGCGGACGCCATCAGCGGGGAGTACTCCGGCAGAACACCAGTGAAGGGCACCGTATGACGGACAAGATCGCGCTCACCCCGAAGACCCACACCCCGCCGCCCGCGAGGTTCTCGCACGGCGTGAGGAAGGGCAACATCCTCCAGGTCGCCGGACAGGTCGGCTTCCTGCCCGCCGAGGAGGGCAAGGCGCCCACCCCCGCCGGGCCGACCCTGCGCGAGCAGACCCTCCAGACGCTGGCCAACGTCAAGGCCATCCTCGAAGAGGGCGGCGCCTCCTGGGACGACGTGATGATGATCCGCGTCTACCTCACCGACACCGACCACTTCGCCGAGATGAACGCGATCTACAACGCGTACTTCGAGGAGCAGGGCCTGACCCAGCCGCCCGCCGCGCGCACGACGGTCTACGTCGGCCTCCCCGCCGGGCTCCTCATCGAGATCGACGCGCTCGCCGTGCTCGGCTGAGGAGCTGACGGTCGTTCGCCTCCCGCACACCCACGACGACGGCACGGCGCCCCCTGCCCGGGGGCGCGCCGT
>DASTDN010000516.1:0-12907 GCA_035710365.1 Streptomyces sp.
CGGTCTTCAGCACGTACGCGACGCCGCCCTTGCCGGACTGCGAGTTGACCCGGATCACCGCCTCGTAGCTGCGGCCCACGTCCTTCGGGTCGATCGGCAGGTACGGCACGGCCCACTCGATGTCGTCGACGGAGACACCCCGCGCGGCGGCGTCGGTCTCCATCGCGTCGAAACCCTTCTTGATGGCGTCCTGGTGGGAGCCGGAGAAGGACGTGTAGACGAGGTCGCCCACGTACGGGTGGCGCGGGTGGACCTCCATCTGGTTGCAGTACTCCCAGGTGCGGCGGATCTCGTCGATGTCGGAGAAGTCGATCTGCGGGTCGACGCCCTGCGAGAACAGGTTCATGCCGAGGGTGACCAGGTCGACGTTGCCGGTGCGCTCGCCCTGGCCGAACAGGCAGCCCTCCACGCGGTCGGCTCCGGCCATCAGCGCCAGCTCGGCGGCGGCGACGGCCGTCCCGCGGTCGTTGTGCGGGTGGACCGACAGGCACACGTGCTCGCGGCGGGAGAGCCGGCGGCCCATCCACTCGAAGCGGTCGGCGTGCGTGGAGGGCGTCGAACGCTCCACCGTCGCGGGCAGGTTGAGGATGATCTCCCGGCCGGGGCCGGGCTGCCAGACGTCCATCACCGCCTCGCAGACCTCCAGCGCGAAGTCCAGTTCGGTGTCGGTGAAGATCTCCGGGCTGTACTGGTAGCCGAACTGCGTCTCCGGGCCGAGCAGCTTTTCCGCGTACTCCATCACCAGGCGGGTGCCGTCGACGGCGATCTGCCTGATGTCGTCCCTGGAACCGCGGAAGACGACACGGCGGAAGACCGGCGCGGTCGCGTTGTAGAGGTGCACGGTGGCGCGCCCGGCGCCCTGCAGGGACTCCACGGTGCGTTCGATGAGGTCCTCGCGGGCCTGCGTCAGCACGGAGATCGTCACGTCGTCCGGGATGGCGTCCGGGTCCTCGACGATGGAGCGGACAAAGTCGAAGTCGGTCTGGCCGGAGGCCGGGAAGCCGACCTCGATCTCCTTGTAGCCCATCCTGACCAGCAGGTCGAACATCGCGCGCTTGCGGGCGGGCGACATGGGGTCGATCAGGGCCTGGTTGCCGTCGCGCAGATCGGTGGAGAGCCAGCGGGGCGCGGTGGTCAGGCGCCGGCCGGGCCAGGCTCGGTCGGCGAGGTCGACCTGCTCGTATCCGCGGTACTTGTGGATCGGCATCGGGCTGGGCTGCTGGCGGTTGGCCATGGTGCGTGGGGCTCCTCGTGGGTCCGTCAAGGACGGCCGACGGCGCAACGCCAGACTCCGCGGGGAGGGGGTCGGCCTCGACTACAGGCCCTCGCCGCGGCAGCTAAGGAGAAGCAGCCCGAAACGCATAGTGCTGCGCAGCCTAGCCGAGGCGTGCCGGACGCGCGGTCCCGGTCCAGTATGCGGGACCGTCGGGACGAAGAGGACAAGAAGTGTCTTATACCACTCTTCTTCGCATCATTGGATCCGCTGTACTCCCCTTTCCCCCATCAAGGTGGCACGTGGTGACAGACCCGTCACCGGCTGCGATGGTGCCTCACATGACGACGAAGACTCACAGGAACGTTCCGCCCGTCTTCTGCACGATCATCCCGCCGCACGTCCTCGACCGGCTCGCGCAGGCCGACGACCCGGCGCTCTCCGGCCCCGCCCGCCGCACGCTCCAGCGCGACGCGTTCGAGCGCACCCAGCGCCGGCTGACCACCGTCGTCGGCGCCCGGTCCGTCGCCGCACCCGAGGGCGCCCGGCCCGGGAAGCCGCACCGCACGGTCTACGACGCCGGGCACGGCACCGGCCTGCCCGGCGAGAAGGTCCGCGGCGAGGGCGGCGAAGCCGGCGCGGACGCCACCGTCAACCGCGCCTACGCGGGCCTCGGCGCGACCTTCGAGCTGCTGCTGAAGGCCTACGGCCGCGACTCCATCGACGGCGCCGGACTGCCGCTGGACGCGACCGTGCACTACGACCGCGAGTACAACAACGCCTTCTGGAACGGCGAGCAGATGGTGTTCGGCGACGGCGACGGCGAGGTCTTCCTCGACTTCACCCGCTCGATCGACGTCATCGGCCACGAACTCGCGCACGGGGTCACCCAGTACACCGCGAACCTCACCTACTTCGGCCAGCCGGGCGCCCTGAACGAGTCGCTGTCCGACGTGTTCGGCTCGCTCATCAAGCAGTACGAGCTCGGCCAGACCGCCACCGAGGCCGACTGGCTGATCGGCGCGGACCTGCTCGCCCCGCGCGTCACCGGAAAGGCCCTGCGCTCCATGAGGGAACCGGGCACGGCCTACGACGACGACGTCCTCGGCAAGGACCCGCAGCCCGCGACGATGGACGGCTACGTGCGCACCTCACGCGACAACGGCGGCGTGCACATCAACTCCGGCATCCCCAACCGCGCGTTCTGCCTGACCGCCACGACGCTCGGCGGGCACGCCTGGGAGCGGGCCGGGCAGGTCTGGTACGACGTGCTGACCGGCGGCGAGCTCCAGCCGGAGGCGACCTTCGCGGACTTCGCGGCGCTGACGGTGACGGCGGCCCGCGCCCGGTACGGGGAGGGCGACGAGACGCGGGCGGTCGGCAAGGCCTGGGAGGAGGTCGGGGTGCGGACCCCGTAGTTCCGTACTACACAGGGACCATGCGAATTCAGGTGAGGCGCACGGGCGGCTTCGCGGGCATCGAGCGCCACGCCGAGGTCGACACCTCGGGGCGCGCCGACGCGCAGGAGTGGCAGGCCCTGGCCGAGCGGGCGGTCGCCGCGGGCCGGGGCACGCCGCCGCTCGGAGTCCCGGACGGCTTCCGCTACCAGATCACGGTGGACGGCAGGACGGTGTACTGCTCGGACCCCCGGCTGACCGACGAGCAGCGCACACTGATCTCGCGCGTGCTGAAGGAGGGTGCGTAACCCCGTGCCCGCGGGCGGGCGTTGCCGCGGGCACGTCCGGCCGGGACGGTCCGCGCGCGGCGGCCGGCGCGGGCGCGGGGTTACGCCTCCCGGCCGGTGCCCCGCTGCGAGGCCGGCGGCGGCAGGCCCGCAGCGGGCCGGGGATCAGAAGCCCAGGCGGCGCAGTTGCTTGGGGTCCCGCTGCCAGTCCTTGGCAACCTTCACGTGCAGGTCGAGGAAGACGGGCGTGCCCAGCAGGGCCTCGATCTGCTTGCGGGACTTGATGCCGACGTCCTTCAGGCGCTTGCCCTTGGGGCCGATGATGATGCCCTTCTGGCTGGGGCGCTCGATGAAGACGTTGGCATGGATGTCGAGGAGCGGCTTGTCGGCGGGCCGGTCCTCGCGCGGCAGCATCTCCTCGACCACGACGGCGATGGAGTGCGGCAGTTCGTCGCGGACACCCTCCAGGGCCGCCTCGCGGATCAGCTCGGCGATCATGACCTGCTCGGGTTCGTCCGTGAGGTCGCCCTCCGGGTAGAGCGGCGGGCCCTGCGGCAGCATCGGGACCAGCAGGTCCGCCAGCAGGTCGACCTGCTGGTTGGCGGTCGCCGACACCGGGACGATCTCGGCCCAGGTGATGCCGAGTTCCTTGCCGAGCTGGTCGACGGCGATGAGCTGCTCGGCCAGCGTCGTGGAGTCCACGAGGTCGGTCTTGGTGATGATGGCGACCTTGGGGGACTTCTTGATACCGGCCAGTTCCTTGGCGATGAAACGGTCGCCGGGGCCCAGCTTCTCGTTCGCCGGCAGGCAGAAGCCGATCACGTCGACCTCGGCCCAGGTGGTGCGCACGACGTCGTTCAGCCGCTCGCCCAGCAGGGTGCGCGGCTTGTGCAGGCCCGGGGTGTCCACCAGGATGAGCTGTGCCTCCGGCCGGTGCACGATGCCGCGGACGGTGTGGCGCGTGGTCTGCGGCTGGTTGGCGGTGATGGCCACCTTCTGCCCGACCAGAGCGTTCGTGAGGGTGGACTTGCCCGCGTTGGGGCGGCCCACGAAACAGGCGAAGCCCGACCTGTGGGCGGCCTCCGGGGATTCCGACGGCTCGGATGACTGGCTGCGAACGCTCATGGCGCCCATTCTCCCTGATCCACAAGCCCCCGCCGCACACACGTGCCCACGGGCCCCGGCCGGGCGTCCCGGCGGTCACCGGCCGGCTCCCCGGCGGGGCCGGGCAGGGGTCAGCCCGCGGTGACCGTGGTGTGGACGGTGCCGTCCGGGCCGGCCAGCAGGACCGGTGTCGCGGGCCCGCCGAGGTCGCGCACGGCCGCCAGGTCACCGGCCGCCGGCGAGGCGGCGCCGGTGACCACGGCCGCCGCCTCCAGGGACTTCGCGCCGGACGCCACCGCCATCGCCACCGCGGTCTGCAGGGCACTCAGCCGCAGGGAGTCCAGCGCGACGGTGCCCGCGACGTAGGTGCGCCCCGTCTCGTCGCGCACGGCGGCGCCCTCGGGCACGCCGTTGCGGGCCCGCGCGGAACGGGCCAGGGTGACGATCTTGCGGTCCTCGGGGTCGAGCGCGCTGCTGTCGGTCATGGCCCCGAGCATACGGAGCCGCACGCGCGGGCCGGACGGGGCGGGCCCGCGCGGCCGCACGCGCGTGCGAGGGCCGTGCGGACGTACCCGGCCACACGCGCGTGCGGGCCGTTCGGGCTCGGAGACGGACCCGGGGGCCGAAGGTGCCCGGCCCCGGGTCAGTGGGACCGGTCCTCCGGGCCGTCGGCCGGTGCGGGCGGGGCGGCCGGTTCCGCGAGCACCGTGACGATCTTGTTGCGGCGGCCCGCCGCGGCCTCCGCGGTCAGCCGCAGGTCGCGGCCGTCCGGCAGCTCCACGACGGCGGAGGCACCGGCGATGGGGACGCGCCCGAGGGCCTTGGCGAGCAGGCCGCCGACCGTCTCCACGTCCTCGTCGTCGAACTCCTCCAGGCCGTACAGCTCGCCGAGGTCGCCGATGCCGAGGCGGGCGGTGACCCGGTAGCGCTCCTCGCCGAGGTCCTCGACGGGCGGCAGTTCGCGGTCGTACTCGTCGGTGATCTCGCCGACGATCTCCTCCAGGATGTCCTCGATGGTGACGATGCCGGCCGTGCCGCCGTACTCGTCGATGACGACGGCGACGTGATTGCGGTCCTTCTGCATCTCGCGCAGCAGGTCGCCGGCGTTCTTGGTGTCGGGCACGAAGACCGCCGGGCGCATCGCCGTGGACACCGGGTCGCTCTCCGTCTCCCGGCTGATGTGCGTCTTGCGGACCAGGTCCTTCAGGTACACGATGCCGACGATGTCGTCCTCGCTCTCCCCGGACACCGGGATGCGGGAGAAACCGGAGCGCAGGGCGAGGGTGAGGGCCTGGCGGATCGTCTTGTACCGCTCGATGACGACGAGGTCGGTGCGCGGCACCATCACCTCCCGCACGAGCGTGTCGCCCAGTTCGAAGACGGAGTGCACCATGCGGCGCTCCTCGTCCTCGATGAGGGACTCGGCCTCGGCGAGGTCGACCATGGCCCGCAGCTCCGCCTCGGACGCGAACGGGCCGCGTCTGAAGCCCTTGCCGGGGGTGAGGGCGTTGCCGATGAGGATCAGCAGCGAGGGGACCGGGCCCATCACCCGGGCGAGCGGCAGCAGCACGTACGCCGCCGCCGTCGCGGTGTTCAGCGGGTGCTGGCGGCCGATGGTGCGCGGGGAGACGCCGACCGCGACGTACGACACGAGGACCATGACGCCGATCGCGGCGAGCAGCGCCTGCGAGGTGGAGTCGATCTCGCGCAGGCAGGCGTACGTGACGAGGGCGGCGGCGGCCATCTCGCAGGCGACGCGGACCAGCAGCGCCACGTTCAGGTAGCGGGTGGGGTCCGCGGCGACCTGCTCCAGCCGGGCGCTGCCGCGCCGCCCGGAGCGTACGGCCTCCTCCGCGCGGAAGCTGGAGATCCGGGCGAGGCCCGCCTCCGCGCAGGCCGCGAGCCAGGCGACGACCACCAGGGCGATCGCCCCGGAGACGAGCGGCAGGCTCATGAGACGGTCGGGGCCGGGGACGGGCCGGTCAGGCCCCTCTCCGCGCGCCAGCCGTCCACGATGGCGGCCTGCAGGCCGAACATCTCGGTCTTCTCGTCCGGCTCCTCGTGGTCGTAGCCCAGCAGGTGCAGCACGCCGTGGACGGTGAGCAGGTGCAGCTCCTCGTCCATGCTGTGCCGGGTCTCCGCGTCCTCGCCCTGCTTCGCGGCGACCTCGGGGCACAGCACGATGTCCCCGAGCAGGCCCTGCGGCGGTTCCTCGGAGTCCTTCGTGGGCGGGCGCAGCTCGTCCATCGGGAAGGACATGACGTCCGTCGGACCCGGCAGGTCCATCCACTGCAGGTGCAGTTGCTCCATGGCGTCGGCGTCCACGACGATCACCGACAGCTCGGAGAGGGGGTGGATGCGCATCCGGGCGAGCGCGTAGCGGGCGATGTCGAGGATCGCCTGCTCGTCGACCTCGGTACCGGACTCGTTGTTGACGTCGATCGACATGGTCGTGCTGGTCTACTTCCCCTTGTGCCCGTGTCCGGCCGCCTTGCCGCGGGGCTGGTGCGTGCCGTTCTCGGTGCCGTGCCTGCTGTCGTACTTCTCGTACGCGTCGACGATACGGCCCACCAGCTTGTGCCGGACGACGTCCTGCGAGGACAGCCGGGAGAAGTGCACGTCGTCGAGGCCCTCCAGGATGTCCTGGACCTGGCGCAGACCGGACTTGGTGCCGTTGGGGAGGTCGACCTGCGTGACGTCACCCGTGATCACGATCTTCGAGTCGAACCCGAGCCGGGTCAGGAACATCTTCATCTGCTCGGGGCTGGTGTTCTGGGCCTCGTCGAGGATGATGAAGGCGTCGTTCAGGGTCCGGCCGCGCATGTAGGCCAGCGGCGCCACCTCGATGGTTCCCGAGGCCATCAGCTTCGGGATGGAGTCCGGGTCGAGCATGTCGTGCAGGGCGTCGTACAGCGGACGCAGGTACGGGTCGATCTTCTCGTAGAGGGTGCCGGGCAGGAAGCCGAGGCGTTCGCCGGCCTCGACGGCGGGGCGGGTCAGGATGATGCGGTTGACCTGCTTGGACTGCAGGGCCTGCACCGCCTTGGCCATGGCGAGGTAGGTCTTGCCGGTGCCGGCGGGGCCGATGCCGAAGACGACGGTGTGCTTGTCGATCGCGTCCACGTAGCGCTTCTGGTTGAGCGTCTTGGGGCGGATCGTGCGGCCGCGCGAGGACAGGATGTTCTGCGTGAGCACCTCGGCGGGGGTCTCCTGGCCGTCGCTCTCCCCGTTGTCGCTCGCCTTGAGCATGGCGATCGAGCGTTCCACTGCGTCCTCCGTCATCGGCTGCCCGGTGCGCAGCACCAGCATCATCTCGTCGAACACGCGCTGAATGAGGGCGACCTCGGCCGGGTCGCCGGTCGCGCTGATCTCGTTGCCCCGGACGTGGATGTCGGCCGCCGGGAAGGCCTTCTCGATCACGCGCAGCAGGGAGTCACCGGACCCCAGGACGGTCACCATGGGGTGCTGGGCGGGGACGGTGAACTGCGCTCTCGCCTGCTTCTGCGCGGAGGTGTGAGCTGTGGGTGTGTGAGTCATGGGCCGGCGCTGAAGGCCTGCGGTTCCTCCTCGTCACGGCCGCGTCGCTGAGGGCGGCCTCGCAGTTCAAGGGTACGACGGTGCACCGACAAGGCCGTAGGTGTTTTCTCCGGCCCGGGCCGTGCGCCGCGGCCCCGGGTGCGGCGGCGCGGCGGGGAGCGGCCCGGCGTCCCGGCGCCCGCGGGCCGTCCCGGGCCGCCGGGCCCTTCCGGCCGTCCGTGACCGGTACGGCTAGACGGTGTTCCGGAAGCCGATGGTGGGGACCGCGCGGCGCAGCGGCCAAGGCCTGGCCGGCTCGTCGGGGAGGAGGTCCGCGAGGAACGCGTAGCGGCGCAGGGCGGCCGGGTCCTGGGAGTCGACCGACCGGACCGTGCGCCACCAGGCCGCGATCTCGGACCAGCCCGGCGCGGACAGCGATCCGCCGAACTCCTGCACCGAGAGCGCGGCGGTGAGGCCGGCGAAGGCGAGGCGGTCGGCGAGGGGCCAGCCTGCCAGGGTGCCGGTGACGAATCCGGCGACGAAGACGTCTCCGGCGCCGGTCGGGTCGAGGGCCTTGACGGCGATGGCGGGCACGTCGGCGGTCTCCCCCGTGCGGCGGTCCACGGCGTACGCGCCCTCCGCGCCGAGGGTGACGACGACCACGGGCACGTGCGCGGTGAGGGCGTGGGCGGCGGCGCGGGGGCAGTCGGCTCGCGTGTAGCGCATGGCCTCCATCGCGTTCGGCAGGAAGGCCTCGCAGTGCGCGAGGTCGGTGAGGCCGTCGAGGTCCCAGGCGCCGGTGTCGTCCCAGCCGACGTCGGCGAAGACACGGGTGCCCCGGGCGGCGGCCTGGGCGATCCACGGGGCGCTCTTGCCGGAGGTCAGGGCGGCGATGGCGGCACGCGCGCGGGGCGGGCAGTCGGGGGCGGGTTCCTCGGGGGGCGGCTCGTGGCCGTGGGAGACCATGGTGCGTTCGCCCTCGTACGCCATGGAGACGGTGACCGGGGAGTGCCAGCAGGGCACGGTGCGGGAGAGGGTGAGGTCGATGCCCTCGCCCTGCTGGAGGGTGTCCCAGCAGTAGTCGCCGTAGTGGTCGTCGCCGAAGGCGGCTGCGAGGCTGGTGCGCAGGCCGAGGCGGGCGAGCGCGGTGGCCATGTTGGCGACGCCGCCCGGACTCGATCCCATGCCGCGGGCCCAGGACTCGGTGCCGCGCACCGGGGCGGAGTCCAGCCCGGTGAAGATGACGTCGAGGAAGACGGTGCCGGTGAGGTAGACGTCCCAGGGCGGGTCGTCCGGTGCTCGCAGGGCGGCCAGCGGGTCGGCCTGGGCTCGGCGGGCGGATCCCTCTCCGGGGGACGAGGCGGACGCGGTCACGGTGCGTTCTCCCTGACATGGTGCGGATCAGGCCAGTGTGCACCAGTCCGGGGCGGCGGGGCGGTCGAGTCGGACAGCCGGGCGGGTTTTCGGGGACGGCCGGGTTCGGACGCGGGGCGGGGGAAGCGGACCGCGCGCCGGGTTCCGGAGTGGGTGGCGCGGGTGGGGCGCACACCTGCCCCCGCACGCGGGACGGTCGCCGGACGGCTCAGGGGGAGGGCCGCCCCGGCGGGCTCGCGAGGGTGCCGACGGGTTCGCGGGGGCGCCGGCGGGAGGGTGCCGACGCGCGTGGCGGAGTTCCGCACGGCCACGTCCGCGCTCGCCACGAAGGGGCTCGCACGCGTCGGGTCCGGCGAGCCGGGCGGCCCTCCGGGGGGCTCCGGCCGCGCCGTCCGAGGGGCGCACGAGGGTCGCACGAGGACGCCTGCCTGCCCCTCCTTCTGCCCCCGACCGCCAAAATTTCGCTCTTCTACCCGGCCTCCACGAGCACAAACACGATGGTGATTTAGATCACACATTTCCGCCTCGCTTGCAGCAATACGTGCTTGATACAAATTGGCCGCGCGTTCCTGTCCGTCGACGGTCGGCGCCCCCTCCCCCATCAACGCTTCATTTCGCATGCCCTGGGAACGCCCGTGTTCGCCCCTCGCTCCCTTTCCCGGCCCCTCGTCGCCCTTTTCACCTCCGGGTATCTGGCTCCGTACCTCCTTCCGACCACCGTCGGCAGACTCGACTCGGGGCTTCCGCTCTCCGCCACGCAGTGCGGCGCCATCGGCAGTGCCCTGCTGCTGAGTTCGGCGGCGGCCGGCTTCCTGCTGGCCTCCCGCGTCGAGCGGATCGGCCCGCGCCTCCTGGCCCGCGTCGGCCTCGCCTGCGCCGTCCTCGGCTACGGCACCGCAGCGCTGACCAGCCTCCTGCCCGCCGTGGTCGCCGGCGCGGTCCTCGGCGGCTTCGGCTCCGGCACGGCCACCACGGTCGCCGCCTCCGGCATCGCCGCCCAGCGCGATCCGCACCGGACCACCACGCTCGGCCTGCTCAGCGTCTCCGCGCTGGCCGGTGCCGTCTATCTGACGGTGCCCCACCTCGGTCCCGGCCACGGGCTGCCGCTGGCCGCCACAGCGCTCGCCGCGCTCGCCGTGTGGCCGCTGACCGGCCGGCTCCCGGACCGCACCGCCCCGGCCCACGCCCAGGAGAGCGCGGTCCGGCTCCCCCACCCGCGGGCCGGCGTCGTCCTCGCCGCCGCCATGGTGTTCTGGTCCCTCGCGCAGAACGCGCTGTGGGGCGTCAGCGGCCGGATCGGGGTGACGCAGGCCCACCTCGGCGAGGCCACCGTCGGCGTCGTCTTCGCGGTAGCGCTCGGCGCCGGGCTCCTCGGCGTCCTCGCGGCGGGCGCGCTCGGCACACGGCTGGGCCGGGCCGTCCCGGTCGGCGGCGGCACGGTCGTCATCGCGGGCTGCATCGCGCTCAGCGCCTCCGCCACCGACCTGGGCACCTTCGCGTCGGGCGAGATCGCCTGGAACACCGTCTACCCGGTGGTCCTGTCGTACCTCATCGGTCTGGCCGCCAGCCTCGACCCGCGCGGCCGGTGGGCCGTCCTGATAGGAGCGGCTTCCTCGCTCGGCACGGCCGCCGGTCCGCTGGCCGGCAGCCTGCTGTCGGCGTCCGCCGGCTTCGCCGGCATGGGCCTGGTCCTCGCGGCCGGACTGCTGGTGGCGGCCGTGCCGATGACCGGTGTCGCGCTGTTCGCCGGACGGCTGCCGCACCCGGCCGAACCGGTCCCCGCCGGTCAGGTGCCGGTCGTGGACATCCCGGTCGCCGAGCACGCCGACGACGCGCAGATCACGCTGGCCGACATCCCCGTCGTGGAGTTCCCCGTCGACACCCACGCCGTGCCCGCCCAGCAGGAGTACGGCACCGCGGCGGCCACCACCGCCCCGGGCGCGGCCGGCGGCTGACGGCACCGGCCGGGACGTGCGCCGCCGCCCACGGGGGCGCACGTCCCGGCCGGTCTCCGGGTACGAGACCTCAGCGGCGTTTCGGAAGCGGTACCCGGAGGAGGTCGGCCGCCACGGTCAGGCCGCCGTCGAAACCGGCGGCCCGCGCCTGGCGTGCGAACTCCTCCGGTTCCGAGTAGCGCTGGCTGAAGTGGGTGAGCACCAGGTGCCGGACGCCCGCGTCCCTCGCGGCACGGGCCGCCTGCCCGGCGGTGAGGTGGCCGTGCTCGGCCGCGAGGCCGCCGTCCTCGTCGAGGAACGTCGACTCGATGACGAGCATGTCGCAGCCGTCGGCCAGTTCGTGCACGCCGTCGCAGAGCCGGGTGTCCATGACGAACGCGAACCGCTGCCCGCGCCGCACTTCGCTCACGTCCTCCAGACGCACCCCGGCGAGGACGCCGTCCCGCTGGAGACGGCCCACGTCCGGGCCCTTGACGCCGTGCGCGGCGAGCCGGGCCGGCAGCATGCGGCGGCCGTCGGGCTCGGTCAGCCGGTAGCCGTAGGACTCGACGGGGTGGGAGAGCCGGCGGGCCTCCAGGGTGAAGCCGGGGGTGGTGGCGAGGACGCCGCCGTCGCCGTCGGCCGGGACCTCCCTCAGCGGCACCGTCTCGCGGTAGGCGGTCGCGTACCGCAGGCGGTCGAAGAAGCGCTTGCCCGAGCGCGGGTAGTGCGCGGTGACCTCGTGCGGCACCTGGTCGAGGTTGACGCGCTGGATCACGCCCGCCAGGCCCAGGCTGTGGTCGCCGTGGAAATGGGTGACGCAGATCCGGTTCAGGTCGTGGGCGGCGACCCCGGCGCGCAGCATCTGGCGCTGTGTGCCCTCGCCGGGGTCGAACAGGATGCCCTCGCCGTCCCAGCGCAGCAGGTAGCCGTTGTGGTTGCGGTGCCGGGTCGGGACCTGGCTGGCCGTGCCGAGGACGACCAGTTCACGTACGGACAACGGTTATCCCGGCGGCCACTGGAGGCCGCGGCCCCCGAGGACGTGGGCGTGCGCGTGCCAGACGGTCTGGCCGGCGCCCGCGCCGGTGTTGAAGGTGATGCGGTAGCTGTCGAGCTTCTCCTCGTCGGCGACGGCCTGCGTCTCGCGCAGCACGTCGGCGGCGATCTGCGGGGCCTTGGCGGCGAGGGCCGCGGCGTCCGGGTAGTGCACCTTGGGGATGACCAGGACGTGCGTCGGGGCCTGCGGGTTGATGTCGCGGAAGGCGACGGTGGTGTCCGTCTCGCGGACGACGGTCGCCGGGATCTGCCCCGCGACGATCTTGCAGAACAGGCAGTCGTCCTGCGGTTCCCCTGCCATGGGTCCTCCGGCTGTTGATCGGATAGGGGGGCATCGTATCGGGCGGCTGTGCGAGCCGGCCCGGGATCGCGCGGCCTGAGTGCGTGGCCGGGCGGGCGCCGGTGCGGGCGCCGACGGCCGGTACGCGCACGGCGCGGGTGCGGGTACCGGCCGTCGACGCCGGTACCCGCACCCGCGGGGTGTCAGGGCAGGCTCGGCGGGGTCTTCGCCGGGGTCTGCTCCAGGGACTCCAGGGCCAGCCGGATCGCCTCGTCGAGCTGCGGATCACGGCCCGCCGCGTGGTCCTGGGGGCGCTGCGGGACCTCCACGTCCGGGTCGACGCCGTGGTTCTCCACGCCCCAGCCGTACCCCTCCAGCCAGAAGGCGTACTTGGGCTGGGTGATCAGGGTGCCGTCGACGAGGCGGTACCGGCTGTCGATGCCGATGACGCCGCCCCAGGTGCGCACGCCGACGACCGGGCCGATGCCGAGCGCCTTGATCGCGGCGTTCACGATGTCGCCGTCGGAGCCGGAGAACTCGTTGGCGACTGCCACGACGGGGCCGCGGGGGGCGTCCTCCGGGTAGCTGTAGGGGCGCATGCCGCGCGGGACGGCCCAGCCGACGATGCGGCGGGCCAGCTTCTCGACGACCAGCTGCGAGGTGTGGCCGCCCCGGTTCTCGCGGACGTCGACGACCAGGCCCTCGCGGGCGACCTCGACGCGCAGGTCGCGGTGGATCTGGGCCCA
>DASTDN010000517.1:0-3491 GCA_035710365.1 Streptomyces sp.
GGGCGAGGAGTTCGAGGGATTCGCGGCCCGTGCCCCCGTGGGGCCCGCGGCGCGTCACGCCGCCGCCTCGGGAGCGATGGGGGCGGTGTGGGGCTTGACGGCGTAGACCACGAAGCTCTTGCCGATCAGGGGGTTCAGTGCCTGCTCGGCGACCCGGGTGGCCAGCGGTTTCTTCATGATGTCCCAGACCAGCAGCTTGTGGTAGGCGCGCACGGGCAGCGCCTTGTCGTTGTCGACGCCGAAGGCGCACTTCAGCCACCAGTACGGCGCGTGCAGCGCGTGCGCGTGGTGGGTGCCGTACGGCTTCAGGCCCGCCTCGCGGATCCGGGCGAGGAGTTCGTCCGCCTTGTAGATGCGGATGTGGCCGCCCTCGACCTCGTGGTAGGCGTCGGACAGGGCCCAGCAGATCTTCTCGGGTCCGTACCGGGGGACGGTGACGGCGATCCGGCCGCCGGGCCTGAGGACGCGGACCATCTCGGCGAGTACGCCCTTGTCGTCGGGGATGTGCTCCATCACCTCGGAGACGATCACGACGTCGAAGGACTCGTCGGGGAAGGGCAGCGCGAGCGCGTCGCCCTGCATGGCGGTGGCGGTCGCGCCCTCGGGCGCCTCACCGGCCTCCTTCATCGCGGCGAACCACCGGGCGACCTCGCTGATCTCCTCGCCGTTCCGGTCCAGGGCCACGACCCGCGCGCCGCGCCGGTAGCACTCGAAGGCGTGCCGTCCGGCACCGCAGCCGAGGTCCAGGACCCGGTCGCCCGGTGCGAGGGGGAACCGGGAGAAGTCGACGGTCAGCACGTGGCCCTGCTTTCGGGGTAGACGCCTTCAACATCGGGGGTGCGGACGGGTGCCGGGGCGCCGACGGCCTCGCGGTAGTGGGCGACCGTTCCCTCGGCGGCCCTCGCCCAGGTGAAGTGGCGCAGGACCCGCTCGCGTCCGGCCGCGCCGAGCCGCGTCCGCAGCTCCTCGTCCCGCAACAGCCGGCCGAGGCCCGCGGCCAGTGCGTCCGCGTCGCCCGGCGGCACCGCCAGGCAGGTCTCGCCGTCGCGGCCGGCGACCTCCGGGATCGCGCCGCCGGTCGTGGCGAGCAGCGGCGTGCCGGTGGCCATGGCCTCGGCGGCGGGCAGCGAGAAGCCCTCGTACAGCGACGGCACGCACGCGACCTGCGCCGAGCGCACCAGGCCGACCAGTTCGGCGTCGGAGATGCCCTTGACGAAGCGGACGGCGCCGGCGAGTCCGTACCGTTCGACGGCCTGGACGACGGGGCCCTCCGCGGGCTGTTTCCCGACGACGACGAGGTGGGCGTCCGGGTGCTCGGTGCGCGCCTTCGCCAGGGCCTCGACCAGGTGCACCAGGCCCTTGAGCGGGACGTCGGCGCTGGAGGTCGTCACGACCCGGCCGGGCACCCGGGGCACGGAGGGATCGGGCGAGAACAGGTCGGTGTCGGCGCCGATGTGGACGACGTGGACGCGGTCGCCCCGCACGCCGAGGTGGTCGACGATCTCCTGCCGGGAGGTGCCGGAGACGGTGAGCACGGACGGCAGGCGGCGCGCGACGCGCTTCTGCATGCGGGTGAAGGCGTACCAGCGGCGCACCGAGTAGCGCCGCGCCCTGCTGTCCGCGGCGTCCAGCTCCAGTCGCCGGTCGACGGTGATGGGGTGGTGGATGGTGGTGACCAGGGGCGCGCCGAGGTCGCCGAGGAGGCCGTACCCGAGGGTCTGGTTGTCGTGGACGACGTCGAAGTCGCCGCGGCGGGCGCGCAGATGGCGGCGGGCGCGCAGCGAGAAGGTGAGCGGCTCGGGGAAACCGCCGGTCCACATGGTGGCCACTTCGAGGGCGTCGATCCAGTCGCGGTACTCGTCCCGCTTCGGGGTGCGGAAGGGGTCTGGCTGGCGGTAGAGGTCGAGGCTGGGCAGCTCGGTGAGGACCGGTCCGGTGCCGGGCGTGGCGTCTCCGCCGGGGCCGGGTACGCCGCCGGTGTCGAGGGCGTCGAGGACGGGGTAGGGCTGGGCGCCGATGACCTCCACCCGGTGGCCGAGCCGGGCGAGTTCGCGTGAGAGGTGGCGGACGTAGACGCCCTGGCCACCGCAGAACGGGTTTCCCTTGTAGGTGAGGAGCGCGATGCGCAGCGGTCGCCCGCCGTCGGCGGCGAGGCCCCGCGGGGGCGCCGCCTCCCTGGCCTCAGCGGTCACTCTGGGTCCCCTTCTGGCTGCACGGTCGCGCGAGACGACGACCGGACGAATAATCTAGAACAAGTTTCAGACTTGATCGTTCGGGAGGCTCCGAATCTACCGGCAGGTAAGGGCACTGTGACCGGCGGGCCGGGTGATTCGCGCCACGGCGCGCGACCCTGGCATGCTGTGCGATCACCCGCCCTCACCGACCGTCACGCATCGCACGCAATACATGTAGACGGACACGCACCACGCATAACGCCGCGGGAGCGACGGGAACGCACCGGAACGGACGGACGGCACCATGGCTGCGGGATCCACGGCGGGGGCGGGCGCGGCACGGCCGGCCGCCGCCCCGCTCACCGAACGGCAGGAGGCGCGGCGCCGCCGCATCCTGCGCGCGGCGGCGCAACTGGCCGCGCGCGGCGGGTTCGACGCGGTGCAGATGCGGGAGGTGGCGGAGTCCTCGCAGGTCGCCCTCGGCACGCTGTACCGCTACTTCCCGTCCAAGGTGCACCTGCTGGTCGCCACGATGCAGGACCAGCTCGCCCGGTTGCAGGGCACACTGCGCAAGCACCCCCCGGCGGGCGAGACGGCGGCCGAGCGGGTCGCGGAGACCCTGATGCGCGCCTTCCACTCGTTGCAGCGCCGGCCGCTGCTGGCCGAGGCGATGGTGCGGGCCCTGTCGTTCGCGGACCGCAGCGCGAGCACGGAGGTGGAGCAGGTCTCGCGCCGGACGACGGCGATCATCGTGGAGGCGACGGGCCGCGCCGCCCCCGCGCCCGGTGAGCTCCCGGCGATCCGCGTCATCGAGCACACCTGGCACTCGACCCTCATCACCTGGCTGTCGGGGCGGGCTTCCATCGCGGAGGTGCGGACCGACATCGAGACGGCCTGCCGCCTCATCGACCTTCCGGCCGTCGCCCCCGGCCCCGCGGCGTCCGCCTCGGCCGAGCGGGGACCGCGGAACCGATGACGCGGGTGGCGGCCCGCAGGGGCCTCGGCCCGGGGCACGGTCCGGGCCGGTAGTCGCGTATCTCACCCCGGCGCCGCGGCCGGGGCCGGGTAGAGTGGCGAGTCGTCATCACACCCGTACGGGGGAAAGCCGGTGCAATTCCGGCGCTGACCCGCAACCGTGAACCACTCAGGTGGTGAGCCGGATTGCCCCGCACGGTTCGTGAACGGCTCACGTGCCCGGCACTCCGCCGGAGCACGGCACCGTCGAGGTATACGGAGCCGAGCCGCCCGGGGGTGCCCCGTGCTGCCCGCGCTCCCCCGCAGGGAGAGGCACCCGCCGATCATGAACGTCCGCCGCAG
>DASTDN010000518.1:0-7993 GCA_035710365.1 Streptomyces sp.
CCCTTGGCCCGCAGGTACACGTCGAAGATCTCGTCGCCCTCGTGCGCGGGGTTCGCACCCATGGACGACACGATCACGAGGCGCCGTACGCCCGCCCGGACCGCCGCGTCCGCGAAGAGGACCGCCGCGGCCTTGTCCACCGTGTCCTTGCGGGCCGCCCCGCTGCCCGGCCCCGCGCCCGCCGCGAACACCGCCGCGTCCGCGCCCCGCAGCCGCTCCGCGACCTCTTCGACCGACGCCGACTCCAGGTCGAGCACGACCGGTTCGGCACCCGCCTCCCGCAGCGCGTCGGCCTGCTCGGGTTTGCGGATGATGCCCGCGACCTCGTCCCCGCGCGCGGCGAGCAGCCGCTCCAGCCGCAGCGCGATCCGACCATGACCACCAGCGATGACAATGCGCATGCCTTCGACCGTACGCCCGCACCGCCCCGCCCGCCGCACGACGCCACCGCCCGCACGGCCCGGCCCGCCGCACGACACGGCCAGCCACCCCCACCCCGCCACGGCACTGCCGCCCACCCGCCAGACACCGCTCGCCACGGCGGCCCGCCACTACGGCACTCCGCCACGTCCCTGCCGAGGCAGCCCCCGCTCCACCGAGCCCGTCGAATCGCCGTACTCCCGCACCGCGCTGGTCCGCGCCACCACGCGCCCCTGGTGCACCACCACGCGGCTGTACGCCAGCGACAGCACGGCCGCCAGCCCCTCGCCCCGCACCGCCAGCAGTTCCGCGGGAAAACCGGCCTCCACCCTGACCTCCGGCAGACCCAGCACCGCCCGCGCCGACGAACTCACCGCCTCGTAGGCATCCTCGGGACGCAGACCGCACCGCGAGGCCAGCAGGTACGCCGCCTCCAGCGGGTCCCCGCGGCCCACCGGGTTGGACACGTCCCGCAGGGCGCCGCTCCCGGCGGCGACGCGCACCCCGGCCGACCGCAGCAGCCGGGCCGGCGCCGTGCCCCGGCGGTCGGCGCCCCCGCAGCCGCCCTGTGGCAGGCACACCACCGACACGCCCGCCGCCGCGAGCTGGTCGGCCGCGCGGGAGGCGAGGCCGGGGGGCAGCCGGTCCAGGCCCGCGCACGGGCCGAGCGCGACGCCGGGACGCAGGCCGCCCGCCATCGCCGCGAACCGGCCGAGCCGGGCCGGGTCGTCGGCGTCGGTGTGCAGGTCGACGGGGCAGCCGTGTTCGGAGGCGACCTTCAGGACGGCCTCGACGTAACCGGCCGGGTCGGGGTCGAGGTCGGGGCAGCCGCCGACCACGGACGCGCCCATCTTCACGGCGTCCCGCAGCATGGCGAGCCCGTCCGCGCCGGCCACCCCGGTCAGTACCCGGGGCACGGCGACCGTGGTCAGCTCGACGAGGCCGCGCAGCGTACGCCGGGCCCGCAGGACCGCCCCGAGCGCGCCGAGGCCCTGGACATCGCCCACGCGCACGTGCGCCCGCACGGCCGTCGCCCCGTGTCCGAGGTGCAGCAGCGCCGCCTCCGTGGCCCTGCGCTGCACGTCCCCGCCGTCGTACGGAACCGGGCCGTCCGTGTCGGCCGTGAGCGCGGTGTCGCCGTGGGCGTGCGGCTCCGCCGGGGCCGGCAGGAGGAGGTAGCCGCCGAGGTCAAGCCGCGTGCCGCGGGATCCCGCCGGACCCAGGCTGCCCGCCGTGCCGACCGCCTCGATGCGCCCGCCGTCCAGCCGTACGTCCACGGTCCGGCCGTCCGTCAGCCGAGCCCCGCACAGCAGGAGTGGGGCCGTCCCGGCCGGGTCCGGCGAGGACGACGAGTGCGGCTGCGGCTGGCTGTCGGGCATCGCGCTCCTGGGTCACGGGGGAGGGGGAAGGGCTGCGCGGGGCAGGGCACAAGATCACGCAGAGTGAGTCGAGCCTAGGACGGCGGCCCGGCCGTGGCGCGCAGGAGCGCAATAGTCGTACTGGCGTGGTCCGCCGTCCGTGACCGCCGGAAACCGGGGCCGCGGGGGCGGCCGAGGCGTGCGGGAAGCCGGGCAAGGGAGGGCGTGGCGGACGCTCCGAAACGGATTTGGGCGAACCGCTGCCGACCGTGTAATGTCTTCATCGCTCGCCCCAATAGCTCAGTCGGCAGAGCGTCTCCATGGTAAGGAGAAGGTCAACGGTTCGATTCCGTTTTGGGGCTCTGGTGTGTGAAGGTCCCCGTCGCGAGGCGGGTCTCGATCGCATCCAAGCGGTGTAGCTCAGTCGGTAGAGCAAGCGGCTCATAATCGCTGTGTCACCGGTTCAAGTCCGGTCACCGCTACATAAAGTAGCCGATTGCGGGGTCGGTCCTTCGATCGGCTACTCTTCTTGCGTTAATACAGTCAATCCGTTCGTCAAGGAGCACTCACGTGGCTGCCACCGACGTCCGCCCGAAGATCACGCTGGCCTGCGTGGAGTGCAAGGAGCGGAACTACATCACCAAGAAGAACCGGCGTAACAACCCGGACCGTCTTGAGATGAAGAAGCACTGCCCGCGTTGCAACGCGCACACCGCGCACCGCGAAACGCGATAAATCAGGCTCGTACATGAGGCCGCCCCCGCAGTCGGGGGGCGGCCTCATGTCGTTCTCGGTCCCGGTTACCGGTCGGTTCGGCCGACTGCGGACATCCGCGCAGGGTCAACCAGAGCAGACAGCAGGAGGTGCCGAGCCATGGCGCTCGACCAGTCCTTCGTGGGGCGGACCTATCCGCCCACCGAGCCCTACGAGGTGGGCCGGGAGAAGATCCGTGAGTTCGCCGAGGCCGTGAGGGACACCAACCCGGTGTACACGGACCAGGAGGCGGCCAAGGCGTTCGGCCACCCGGATGTGATCGCTCCGCCGACGTTCGTGTTCGCGATCACGTTCAAGGCCGCGGCGCAGGTTGTGCAGGACCCGCAGCTCGGGCTGGACTACAGCCGCGTGGTGCACGGCGACCAGAAGTTCACGTACGCCCGCCCGGTGCGGGCCGGTGACCGGCTGACGGTCGTTTCCACCATCGAGTCGATCAAGTCGATGGCGGGCAACGACATCCTGGACATCCGCGGCGAGGTCCACGACGAGGCCGGTGAGCACGTCGTGACCGCCTGGACGAAGCTGGTCGCGCGTGCGGCCAAGGAGGCGTGAACAGCAGCATGACGGCGAAGATCGCGTACGCCGACGTCGAGGTCGGCACCGAACTGCCCGGCCGGTCCTTTCCCGTGACGCGCGACACGCTCGTCCGGTACGCGGGCGCGTCGGGTGACTTCAACCCGATCCACTGGAACGAGAAGTTCGCCAAGGAGGTGGGCCTGCCGGACGTCATCGCGCACGGCATGTTCACCATGGCCGAGGCGATCCGCGTCGTCACCGACTGGGCCGGTGACCCGGGCGCGGTCGTCGAGTACGGCGTCCGCTTCACCAAGCCCGTCGTCGTCCCGAACGACGACACGGGTGCCGAGATCGAAGTCACCGGCAAGGTCGGGGCCAAGCTGGACGACAACGCCGTCCGCGTCGACCTCACCGCCACCAGCGCCGGCCAGAAGGTCCTGGGCATGTCCCGGGCGATCGTCCGGCTCGCCTGAAACGGACTCGCGTAAGGGGCGTCCTCCTATGGGGGGCGCCCCTTACGTTCGGAGCTGCCCTCGGCGACCGCTTCGGCCGCCGCCAGCTCTCCGTCACCGTACGTCGATCTTCTCGGTGCGGGGCGGCTATGAGTCCGGCCGGGCGTTCGTGGACGAGCTGCGGCCCGGCCGGGTGCGGCGGTGTCGTCAGTGCCGTCTCGTAGTCTTGAGCGCGTGCAGGAACTCCACGACGCCCCCCTCGCCCCGCTGACCACCTTCCACCTGGGCGGCCCCGCGACCCGGCTGGTCACCGCCACGACCGACGCCGAGGTGATCGCCGAGGTCCGCGACGCCGACGCCACCGGCACCCCTCTGCTGATCATCGGCGGCGGATCGAACCTGGTCGTCGGCGACAAGGGCTTCGAGGGCACCGCGCTCGTCATCGCCACCCGGGGCTTCGAACTGGACGGCACGAGCCTGGAGCTGGCCGCCGGGGAGGTGTGGACCGACGCCGTCGCCCGCACCGTCGAGGCCGGACTCGCCGGCATCGAATGCCTCTCGGGCATCCCGGGCTCGGCGGGCGCGACCCCGATCCAGAACGTGGGGGCGTACGGCCAGGAGGTCTCCGCCACGATCACCGATGTGATCGCCTACGACCGCCGCGCCGGCGAGACCGTCACCCTGCGGAACGAGGACTGCGGCTTCTCGTACCGTCACAGCCGCTTCAAGGCCGACCCCGAGCGCTACGTGGTGCTGCGCGTCCGCTTCGGCCTGGAGGACGCCCACGGGCTGTCCGGCCCGGTCCGGTACGCGGAGACGGCCCGCGCCCTCGGTGTCGCACCCGGGGAGCGCGTACCGCTGGCCACGGCCCGTGAGACGGTGCTCAAGCTGCGCGCCGACAAGGGCATGGTCCTCGACCCCGAGGACCACGACACCTGGTCCGCGGGGTCCTTCTTCACCAACCCGATCCTCACGGCGGAGCAGTTCGCCGCCTTCCACGCGCGCGTGAGGGAGCGCCTCGGCGCCGACGCGGAGCCGCCCGCCTACCCGGCGGGGGAGGGGCGGACGAAGACCTCAGCGGCCTGGCTCATCGACCGCGCCGGCTTCACCAAGGGATACGGCGACGGACCCGCCCGCATCTCCACCAAGCACACGCTCGCGCTCACCAACCGCGGTGAGGCCACCACGGAGGACCTGCTGGCACTGGCCCGCGACGTGGTGAGCGGTGTACGCGAGGCGTTCGGGATCACGCTGGTCAACGAGCCGGTGATGGTGGGCGTGAGCCTCTGACGCGAAGACGGGAGGGCACGAAGGCGGGCGGACGCGAGGACGGGACACGGACAGCCGCGCCGGAAGCCCAGTCCGCCCGTTCCGCCCCCTCAGGACGCCAGCCAGTCGTCCACCCCCGAGAGCAGCTTCGCCTTCACGTCCTCCGGCGCCGCCGAGCCCCGCACGGACTGGCGGGCCAGTTCCGCGAGTTCCGCGTCCGAGAAGCCGTGGTACTCCCGGGCGATCTCGTACTGTGCCGCCAGCCGGGACCCGAACAGCAGCGGGTCGTCCGCGCCCAGCGCCAGCGGAACCCCCGCGGCGAACAGCGTCCGCAGCGGCACGTCCTCCGGCTTCTCGTACACCCCCAGCGCCACGTTCGACGCCGGACACACCTCGCACGTCACACCCCGGTCCGCGAGCCGCTTCAGCAGCCGCGGGTCCTCGGCGGCCCGCACCCCGTGCCCGATCCGGTCGGCCTCCAGGTCGTCCAGGCAGTCCCGCACCGACGCGGGCCCGGTCAGCTCACCGCCGTGCGGCGCCGACAGCAGCCCGCCCTCCCGGGCGATCGCGAACGCCCGGTCGAAGTCCCGCGCCATGCCGCGCCGCTCGTCGTTCGAGAGACCGAAGCCGATGACGCCCTGATCCGCGTACCGCACCGCCAGCCGTGCCAGCGTCCGCGCGTCCAGCGGATGCTTCATGCGGTTCGCGGCCACCAGGACCCGCATCCCGAGCCCCGTCTCCCGCTTCGCCGTCTCCACCGCGTCCAGGATGATCTCCAGCGCGGGAATCAGCCCGCCCAGCCGCGGCGCGTACGACGTCGGGTCGACCTGGATCTCCAGCCACCCCGAGCCGTCCCGCACGTCCTCCTCCGCGGCCTCCCGCACCAGCCGCCGGATGTCCTCCGGCTCCCGCAGACACGACCGCGCCGCGTCGTACAGCCGCTGGAAGCGGAACCAGCCCCGCTCGTCCGTCGCCCGCAGCTCCGGCGGCTCCCCGCTCGTCAGGGCCTCGACCAGCGTGTCCGGCAGGCGGACGCCGTACTTGTCGGCCAGCTCCAGAACGGTCCCCGGCCGCATCGAACCGGTGAAGTGCAGGTGCAGATGGGCCTTCGGCAGCTCAGAGAGATCACGTACACGCTCCATTCCAGGATCCTGCCGCACGCCGCCGCGCTCCCGGTACCCCATTACCCGATCGTGGTCTTGCCCGCACGAAAAAACGGGGGCGCCCGGTCGACTCGTACGAGCAGACCGGGCGCCCCCGCGAGCACGGACGGGTGCTGAAGCCGTCAGTCGCGGGCCTCCGCCAGCAGCTTCTGGATGCGGCTCACGCCCTCGACGAGATCCTCGTCACCCAGCGCGTACGACAGCCGCAGGTACCCGGGCGTGCCGAACGCCTCACCCGGTACGACCGCCACCTCGACCTCCTCCAGGATCAGCGCCGCCAGCTCCACCGAGTTCTGCGGGCGCCTGCCGCGGATCTCCTTGCCGATCAGCGCCTTCACCGACGGGTACGCGTAGAACGCGCCCTCCGGCTCCGGGCAGACCACACCGTCGATCTCGTTCAGCATCCGCACGATCGTCCTGCGGCGCCGGTCGAAGGCCTCCCGCATCGCCGCCACCGCGTCCAGGTCACCGGAGACCGCGGCGACGGCCGCGGCCTGCGCGACGTTCGAGACGTTCGACGTGGCGTGCGACTGGAGGTTCGTCGCGGCCTTCACGACGTCCTTCGGGCCGATGATCCATCCGACGCGCCAGCCGGTCATGGCGTACGTCTTGGCGACACCGTTGACCACGACGCACTTGTCGCGCAGCTCGGGCAGGAGCGCGGGCAGTGAGGTGAACGCCGCGTCGCCGTACACCAGGTGCTCGTAGATCTCGTCCGTCAGCACCCACAGCCCGTGCTCCACGGCCCAGCGGCCGATCGCCTCGGCGTCGGCCGGGCTGTAGACGGCGCCGGTCGGGTTCGACGGCGAGACGAACAGGACGACCTTGGTCCGCTCGGTGCGCGCGGCCTCCAGCTGCTCGACCGAGACGCGGTAGCCGGTGGTCTCGTCCGCGACGACCTCCACGGGCACACCGCCCGCGAGCCGGATCGACTCGGGGTACGTCGTCCAGTAGGGGGCCGGGACGATGACCTCGTCACCCGGGTCCAGGATCGCGGCGAACGCCTCGTAGATCGCCTGCTTGCCGCCGTTGGTCACCAGGATCTGGGACGCGTCCACCGCGTAGCCGGAGTCGCGCAGCGTCTTCGCGGCGATGGCGGCCTTCAGCTCGGGCAGACCGCCGGCGGGGGTGTAGCGGTGGTACTTCGGGTTCCTGCAGGCCTCGACGGCCGCCTCGACGATGTAGTCCGGGGTCGGGAAGTCGGGCTCACCGGCGCCGAAGCCGATCACCGGACGCCCGGCGGCCTTGAGGGCTTTGGCCTTGGCGTCCACGGCGAGGGTGGCCGACTCGGAGATCGCGCCGACTCGGGCGGAGACCCGGCGCTCGGTGGGAGGGATTGCAGCGCTCATGGCAGCCATCGTTTCAGACCGGAAACCTCGGCGGCAGGCGGGTTTCACGGACTGAACAGGACCGGGCAAAGGCCTGAACATCAGTCCGTATCCCCTGGGTGCCCGACACGGCCGACCCGCACGGACAAGGCGATCTTCCGCCATCCGGGGGGCCCGCGACGCCGGTTCGCAGGGCCGCACGCTCGCTTACTGTTCGACGCCCGGCCCCGGAACACGTACACTCTCACCTCGTTGGCCTCCAGCAGGCTGCGCGCATCCGGTGCCCGCCCGGTATCCGGATGCATGCGGTACGTTGGTGGACACACAAAGGGTCGTAGCTCAATTGGTAGAGCACTGGTCTCCAAAACCAGCGGTTGGGGGTTCAAGTCCCTCCGGCCCTGCTACACACACCTTCGCCAGGATGTGTGCGCATGTACGTACAGCAATGCACCGCCGTGCGGCTCAAACCGGGCGCGGCACGGCCACGACCCGGAATCAGGTGAGGACGAGTGACGGACGCCGTGGGCTCCATCGACATGCCTGATGCCCAGGACGAAGCGCCGGACTCCAAGAAGAAGTCCCGCAAGGGCGGCAAGCGGGCCAAGAAGGGCCCCCTGAAGCGCCTCGCGCTTTTCTACCGCCAGATCGTCGCGGAGCTCCGCAAGGTCGTCTGGCCCACCCGAAGCCAGCTCACGACGTACACGACCGTGGTG
>DASTDN010000519.1:0-27729 GCA_035710365.1 Streptomyces sp.
CCCTGCCCCGGTACGTGGCGGCGACCCGGCCCGGTTCCCGGCAGGACGTCGTGGAGGCCGACCGGGCACTGCTGGAGCTGGTCGCCGCGCGTCTGCCACTGCCGGACGGCGCGGACGTCACCCTGCACACGGCCGACGCGCGCGCCTGGCTCGCGTCCGCGCCCGAGAACTCGGCGGACGTCCTGGTCGCGGACGTCTTCGGCGGCTCGCGGGTGCCCGCGCACCTGACGTCCCTCGCGTACGCCGAGGAGGCGGCCAGGGTGCTGCGGGACGGCGGCGTCTACCTGGCGAACCTCGCCGACGCGGCGCCGTTCGCCTTCCTGCGCTCCCAGTTGGCCACCTTCGCCGCGCTGTTCGCGCATCTCGCGCTGATCGCCGAGCCGGGCGTGCTGCGCGGGCGCCGCTTCGGCAACGCGGTGCTGGTGGCGGCGCACCACCCGCTCGACACGGCCGCCCTGGCCCGCCGGGCGGCCGCCGACGTGTTCCCCGCCCGGGTCGAACACGGACCCGCGCTGCGGGACTTCACGGGCGCCGTTCGGCCCGTCCGCGACGAGGACGCCGTCGCGTCGCCGGAGCCGCCCGGTGGGTCGTTCACCGTCGGCTGAGGCGGCTGAGGCGGCCCACGCCCCGGTCGGCGGGCGGCCGGCGCGCGGCCCCCGGCGGCCCGCCCGCCCCGGCCGGCGGCCCGGACGGCGCGGCGCGGGGGCCGCGCGTCCGCGACGGCAGCGCTGGTTCAGCCGCCGGTCGGCTCGCCGTGGGTCCGGACCGTGCTGAGGATCTTCATGACCGTCTTGTCGGGAACCTCTTCCTTGACGCCGCGGGCGCCGTAGAAGTTCCAGGAGACGAAGTCGCCGGCCGAGTTCTTGAAGCCGAACGTGATCGCCTTGCCGTCGCTCGCGCACTTGCCCTTCTGGGGAGTGCCGTCCGACTCGGCCGTGGCGATGCTGCCCTTGATGCCGGACGCGGTCGTGTACGCCTTGGCCTTCTTGTCGAAGGTGAGGCTCTTCTTGTCGGGCTGGGTGTAGCCGCCGTACACCCACCAGGCGACCGTGTTCACGGCGACCTCGTCGGTGCTCTTGGCGCCGTTGGCACCCTTGGTGCCGGTCGCGGCGAGCGAGGTGTCCTCGGTGCGGCCGTCCTTGTTGTCGTCGGTCGTGCACCACTTGGACTTGTAGATCGCCGGCGCGGACA
Source organism: Streptomyces sp. (assembly GCA_035710365.1). Taxonomy (GTDB): domain Bacteria; phylum Actinomycetota; class Actinomycetes; order Streptomycetales; family Streptomycetaceae; genus Streptomyces. Next base: position 1,192 of record DASTDN010000519.1, read on the forward strand.
TGACGATGAGCGGCTTGCCGTCGTCGGACTTGTCGTCCTCGAAGCCGATGGTGAGTCCGGGGGACTCGACCTCCCAGTCGGCGGGCACGTCGAAGGCCGTGCCCCACTTCGGGTTGATGACGACCTTCCAGCCGGGGACGGTCGGCTTCTCGGTCTCGGTGCCGCGCGGGTTGTCGTCGGAGCCGTCGGCGGACGGGGCCGGCGTGTCCGGCTTCGAGGGGGAGGCGGACACCGTCGCGCCGCCACCGCCCTTGGTGCCGCCGCTGCCCGCCGTGTCGTCCTCGTCGCCGCCGAGCACCAGGAAGCCCGTGACACCGGCGGTCACCACGACGGCCGTGGCCGCGATGATCGCGACCAGTTTCGTCCGGTTGCCGCCCCCTCCGCCGGGCGGCTGCGTGGTGATCGGCACCGTGGGCTGACTCCACTGCGGCTGGCCCTGAGGTCCGGGCTGCTGGTAACCGGGCTGCTGGTACGGGTTCGGCTGCTGGTATCCGGGCTGCTGGTACGGGTTGTTCGCCTGCGGGTTCTGGTCGCCCCCGGGCTGCTGCTGTCCTGGCCACATGGGCAGTCACCCTAGCGGCGTCGGGGACACGGTTCGGTCACCGCCTTTTGACGGGTACGTAGCAACTCGCGACGGGCGGCGCGCCGTGCGGTCCGGACGGTCCCGGCGGCCGGGGACGCCGCGGGTTCCACGGGCGGCACCCGGAGCCCTGCCGCCCGCCGGGCGGGGCGCAGGCGGAGGACGAACGTCACAGGGCCCTGGCCAGCCGTGGCTACTGGTGGGTAACGTTCGGCCATGACCGCAGACCAGATGTCGATCGGCGAGCTGCTCGCCGCCACGGTGCCGATGGTTCGGACGCTGAACCTGGAGTACCTGGAGACCACTCCCGAGAAGGCCGTGCTGGCACTCCCGGACCAGAGCGAGTACCGCAACCACGTCGGCGGGCCGCACGCCGGGGCGATGTTCACGCTCGGCGAGTCGGCCAGCGGCGCGATCGTCCTGGCCGCGTTCGGGGACCAGCTCTCGCGCGCCGTGCCGCTGCCCGTCACCGCCGAGATCGCGTTCCGGAAGATCGCCCTCGGGCCGGTCACGGCCACCGCGACGCTGGGCCGCCCCGCTGCCGAGGTCGTCGCCGAACTCGACGCGGGTACGCGTCCCGAGTTCCCGGTGAGCGTCGCCATCCGGCGCGAGGACGGTGCCGTGACGTCCGAGATGACCGTCGTCTGGACGCTGCGGCCCAACGGCTGATCCCCGTCCGGGGCGGCGCGGTGGTCCCCGGTGCGGTCCGCCGGGCGGTGCGGCGCGCGGGCGGGGCGGTGTCCCCGTGACCCGGTAGGCTTCCCGGACGCGCGCCGCGTTCGCGGCGCACGTCCGGGAATGCGGAGATCACGAGACCGGGAGGAACCGGCGTTGCACGTCCAGGAATGGCTCGACACCGTGCCCGCGGCAGCCGTCTACGCCGTCGTCGGCCTCGTCATCGGCCTGGAGAGCCTCGGTATCCCGCTGCCCGGCGAGATCATCCTGGTCTCGGCGGCCCTGCTGTCCTCCCAGCACGCCGGCATCGACCCGCTCGTCCTCGGCATCTGCGCCACGGTGGGCGCCGTGATCGGCGACTCCATCGGCTACGCGATCGGACGCCGTGGCGGACGGCCGCTGCTGGCCTGGCTCGGCGGGAAGTTCCCCAGCCACTTCAGCGAGGGGCACATCGCGACGGCCGAGCGGTCCTTCGAGAAGTGGGGCATGTGGGCCGTGTTCTTCGGCCGCTTCGTGGCGCTGCTCCGCATCTTCGCCGGGCCCCTCGCGGGTGTCCTGCGCATGCCGTACTGGAAGTTCCTCACGGCCAACATCCTCGGCGGCATCCTCTGGGCGGGCGGCACGACGGCCGTCATCTACTACGTCGGTGTCGTCGCCGAGTCCTGGCTGAAGCGCTTCTCGTGGGTGGGCCTGATCCTGGCGGTCCTGATCGGCCTCACGTCGATGCTGGTCCTCAAGCGCAAGGCGAAGAGGATGCAGGGCGCCGTGGAGCCGGGCGTGACCGCGGCCACGGAACCGGCCGCCGGGACCGCGGCCGGCAAGGACGCGGACGCCGGGGCGGGCCCGGCGAGCCCCGAACCCGCCGCGGCCGGCGACTGAACCGGGCCCGGCTCTTCCCCTACCCGGCGGCGTTCCGCGCGTCGCCTCAGCCCTCGTAGGCGTCCCGGTGGGTCCGTGCCAGGCCCGCGTACATGTCGCCGTTGAGGGTGATGCCCTCCCGCTCCTCCGCCGTCAGCTCGCGCTTGACCCTGGCGGGGACGCCGGCCACCAGGGAACCCGGTGGCACCCGCATGCCCTGCGGCACCAGCGCCTGAGCGGCGACCAGGGAACCCGCCCCGATCACCGCGCCGTTGAGCACGGTCGCGCCCATGCCGATCAGGCAGCCGTCCTCCACGGTCGCGCCGTGCACGACGGCGTTGTGCCCGATGGACACCCGCTCGCCCACGGTGACGGGGAAGCCGGGGTCGGCGTGCAGCGTGCAGTTGTCCTGGACGTTGCTGTCGGCGCCCACGGTGATCTTCTCGACGTCGCCGCGCAGCACCGCCCCGTACCAGACGCTCGCGCCCGCGCGCAGGGTCACGTCCCCGAGCACCGAGGACGTGGGCGCCAGGAACGCCCCGGGGTCCACGTCCGGTTCCCTGCCGCCGATGCCCCGGACCAGCGCCTCGTGCGCCATCGTCGCCTCCCTGCCCGTGCCGTCTCGTGTGCCGAGCGTTCGCCCGCGCGGGTGTTCCCGGCACCGTACGCCACCCGGGTGGGGTGAAGATCACAGGCCTGCGATGTCCGTTTCGGGCGGCCGCTGAGTACCGTGAGCGGGTGCCCAAGCGCAAGAACACGTTCTCGTCATGGCGGCGCCGTCTCGGACAGCGCGCCGTCCATGCGGCCTGGGCCTGGGCACAGCGCACCGGCTCCGTGACCGCCGAGCGCCCCGGACGGCTCCGCTTCGCGGCGATGGGAACCGGTACCAGACTGGCCTTCCCGCTCGGCACGGTCTTCGGCGAACCCTGGATCCACCTCGGCTCCCACTGCATCGTCGGTGAGCAGGTCACCCTCACCGCCGGCCTGATGCCCGACCTCGACCTCGGGCCGGAGCCCATCCTGCGGATCGGGGACGGCGTCGTGCTCGGCCGCGGCAGCCACCTCATCGCCGACACCACGGTCACGGTCGGCAGCGACTGCTACTTCGGCCCGTACGTCTACGTCACGTCCACGAACCACTCCTACGACGATCCGCACCAGCCCATCGGCAAGCAGTGGCCGCGGATGGAGCCGGTGGAGATCGGTCCGGGCTGCTGGATCGGCACCGGCGCGGTGATCCTGCCGGGCGCGCGCATCGGGCGGAACGTCGTCGTCGCGGCCGGTGCGGTGGTGCGCGGCACGGTGCCCGACCACGCGGTGGTGGCGGGGGCCCCGGCCCGGGTCGTACGGCGGTGGACGGCCGCCGGGGGGTGGCAGCCGCCGCTCCGGACGCCGGCGCCCGTGCCGATTCCCGCCGGGGTCACGCCGGACCAGTTGCTCGCGCTGTCGGCACTGAACGAGGCGCAGGTGGCGCGGCTCGCCGAGCTGGAGGCCGAGGCCCGCGCCCCGCGCGCCGAGGACCCGGCCTGAGGCGGCGGGACGGTCCGGGGGCCGGGATCAGCCGGTCGCCAGCAGGACCGTGCCCATCAGTGCCAGGCCGGCGCCGGCCGCCTGCACCCCGCGCAGCCGCTCGTGCAGCACGCCCCGCGCGGCCAGCGCCGTCACCACCGGATAGAGCGAGGCGAGCACGGCGGCGACCGTGACCGGGCCGTGCTGGGCGGCGATCGCGTACGTGCCGTTGGCGGCGACGTCCGCCAGGCCGACGAAGCCCAGCGCCGGCAGGGACGCCCAGGGGAACCCGCCCGGGGGCAGCGCGGGGGCGCCGCGCCGCACGGACGCGTACAGGGCGAGTCCGCCCGCGACGACGTTCGTCACGCGCTGCACGAACAGGGCGAGGAACAGCCCGGTCACCGTGGTGGACGCCTCGGAGATCAGCGCCATCACCGCGCCGAACCCGAACGCCGCGATCAGCGTGAGCCACACGGCCTGCCGCCGCACCGGGGCCCCGCCGCGGAACTCGGGGCCGCCCGCGAGGCACACCCCGGCGACGGCCACGACGATGCCGGCGAGCTGCAGCGGCCCCGGGCGCTCGCCCAGCGTCAGGCCCACCGCGACCGGGACGGCCACGCCCAGCGAGCCGAGCGGGGAGACGACCCCCATCGGGCCGAGGGCGAGCGCCTTGTAGAAGGCCAGCATCGCCACCGGGCCCACCAGCCCGGCCGCCGCCGCGAACCACAGCCGCGGGCCCGCCTCGCTCCAGGCGCCGGTCGCGGCCACGATCGCGCCGAGGACGGCGACCGCGACGGTCTGCGAGACGACCACCACCGTCAGGGCGGGCGTCCGCCGCGTGAGCAGCCCGCCGCCGAAGTCGGCCAGGCCCCACAGGAGGCTGGTGGCGAGGGCGAAGAGCGCTGTCATGGGGTGTGGCCTCGCAGTACAGTTCAGTGGACGATCGGGTGCACCGCACAATAGTTCATTGCACTGCACCCTGACATGCAAAATATTGTCCAGAGTGTGGATGGAACGTGTCGGACCTCGATCTGCTGACCCAGTCCCTGGCGCGCAACGTCAAACGCTGGCGCACCGAGCGCGGCTTCACCCTCGACGTGCTCGCCGCCCGCGCGGGCGTCAGCCGCGGCATGCTCATCCAGATCGAGCAGGCCCGCACCAATCCGAGCCTCGGCACGGTCGTCAAGATCGGTGACGCGCTGGGCATCAGCGTCACCACCCTGCTCGACTACGAACAGGGACCGACGGTCCGGATCGTCCCCGCGGACCAGGCCATGCGGCTGTGGCACACCGAGGCGGGCAGCTACAGCAGGCTCCTCGCCGGGGCGGAGGCGCCCGGCCCGCTGGAGATGTGGGACTGGCGGCTGATGCCCGGCGACAGCAGCGCCTCCGACCCGCACCCCTCCGGCACCGTCGAGATCGTCCACGTCACCACCGGCGAACTCACCCTCACCGTCGACGGCGCCGAGCACCTCGTACCGGCCGGCGCGAGCGCCACCTTCGAGGCCAACACGACGCACACGTACGGCAACAGCGGCGGCGTACCGACCGAGATGGTGCTGGCCGTCTCGGTGCCGGGGGTCCGCTGACACCCGCCGGACGGCATCCCGCGGCGGCCCTCCCCGCGGTGCCCCCGGCCCTCGCCGGGCCGCGGCCCGCCGTGTCCGCGCGGCGGTGGCCCGTGGCCCTTGCGCACCTCTCGGGCGTTTCGTTCGCGACCGGTGGCGGGCCGGGACGGGACGGGGCGGCCACGCTCGGACCCGAACGGCCGGGCGGGAGCGGCGGTCAGCCGGCCCGCGTCCCCGACGTGCTGCCCCGCACGACCAGTCGGTGCGGGATCGTCAGATCGGAGGCGGGCACCTCGTTGTCCGGGCTGTAGATGCGGTCCGCCAGACACTGCAGGGCACGCGCGGCGATCTGGCGCTTGTCGGGGGAGACGGTGGTCAGCGTCGGGTGGCTGAACCGGCCGTCCTCGATGTCGTCGAAGCCGACGACCGCCAGCTCCTCCGGCACCCGGACTCCCCGCGTGTGCGCCATGCGCATGGCACCCAGCGCCAGTTCGTCCGTGAAAGCGAACACCGCGTCGGGGGCGGTGTCCCCGTCGAGCAGTTCCGCCATGGCCCGGGCGCCCTCCCTCCGGTGCAGCGAGTCGACCGCCCGCTCCCACTCCGGCCGGTGCGGGAGCCCGGCGCGCCGCAGCGCCCTGCGGTAGCCCTCGGCGCGCTGCTCGGCCGTGCCGTTCCGCAGGTGGGGTTGCAGTCCGATCGCGGCGACGCGGCGGCGCCCCAGGGCCACGAGATGGGTGGTCGCCTCGTCCGCGGCGGTCACGTTGTCCACCGCCACGCGGTCCGCCATGCCCTGGGGGCTGCGCTCTCCGAGCAGCACCATGGGCACCGGGCGCCCGGTGGTCGCGAGGTCCTGCGCCTCCAGCGCCCACGGGCTGATGATGAGCCCGTCCATCACCCGGCCGCCGTCACCGGTCAGCAGCCGCCGTTCCGCCTCGGCGTCCCCGTGCGTCTGGTCGATGATCACCGTCCACGAGCGGCGCCGCGCCTCGTCGACCAGGAGACCCGCGAGCTCGCCGAAGTAGGACGAGTGCAGCTCCGGAATGGCGAGACCGATGATGCCGGTGCGGCCCGCTCGCAGACTGCGGGCGGCCAGATTGGGCCGGTACCCCAGCTCGTCGATCGCCTCCTGCACCCGCTGCCGGGTCTGCGCCGAGACCCGGGCGGAACCGTTGACCACGTTCGACACGGTGCGCGCCGACACTCCGGCACGGGCGGCGACTTCTTTCAGGCTGCTCACCCGCACATCGTGGCATGCGGTGCCGGGCGCGGACCAAGATCTGTGCACCAGGGTATTGCCACGTTGAATTCATCGATGCAACATGGCTCGGAAGTCCGTTGCACGTGTAAAGGAGGCATCCATGAGCCCGCACGCCTGTCCCGGCACAGACCCGGCCGACCTGGACCTGGACGTGACAGTCGACGTCCAGGCCCTGTACGCGGACGGGATCACCGCCCGCAAAGGTGCCTTCACCCCCGACTGGGCGGACCGGCTCCGCGAGGACATCGACGTGGCCTTCCGGGAAGCGCTGGCACGGCCGGGAGGAGCCGTCGGACGCGGACCGCACCGCTACTACGTGGAGATCCACCCCGAGCAGATGCGCGGTTTCGTCGACCTCGTCGACCACCCCTGGGTGCGCTCCGTCTGCGCCGCCGTGCTCGGACCCGACTACCGCATCGTGGAGCTCGGCTTCGACGTGCCGCTCGAAGGCGCCGTCAACCAGCCCTGGCACCGGGATTTCCCCATGCCCGCGGAGACCCGCGCCGAGCGACGGCTGACCTCCCTGGCCTTCAACCTGACGGCCGTCGACACGCACGAGGACATGGGCCCCTTCGAGATAGCGCCGGGCACCCAGTGGGACGACAGCCCGGAGTTCGGCCACGGCATGTTCCCGCCCCGGTCGCACTACGGGCGCTACGAGGAGCGGGCCGTGCGCAAGTACCCGCAGCGCGGTGACATCTCGGCGCGCACCGCGCTGACCATCCACCGCGGCACCCGGAACGACTCCGCGAAGTCCCGGCCCGTACTGGTCCTGGGCGTCGACGGCCCCGAGGCCACCAACGGCGACCGGCACGACACGGCGGTGACCCGCGCATACTGGGAATCCCTTCCCGAGCGGGTCCGGCGCCATCTGCGCTGCCCGGTCGTCGACGTGCTGGAGCCGATCACGCAGAAGCACACCATCGAGGGTCTGGTCATGGGCGATGCCTGAGCCGATCACCGCGCCCGGACCGGCCGAGGCGCCCGCGGACGACCGGCGGAAGGCGCCGGCCATGGTGTACGCGGTCGCGGCGGTGTCCGCTCTGGGCGGCCTGCTCTTCGGATACGACACCGGCATCATCTCCGGTGCCCTGCTGCACCTGCGCGAGGACTTCGACCTGAGTTCACGGGAGCAGGAGGTCGTCGTCAGCGTGATCCTGCTCGGCGCGATGGCCGGAGCCCTGCTCGCGGGCCGTCTGGCCGTACGTCACGGACGCCGCAAGGTCGTCATCGCGGTCGCGGTCGTCTTCGCCGTGGGAGCGGCGGCGGCCGCGGTGGCCCCGGGGGTGGGCAGCCTCGTCGCCGCCCGCTTCGTACTCGGGCTGGCCGTCGGCGGCGCCTCGAACATGGTGCCGGTCTACATCGCCGAAGCCGCCCCCGCCGCGATCCGCGGCCGCCTCATGGTGCTGTTCCAGTTGATGGTCGCCTGCGGCCAGCTCATCGCGTACCTGTGCGGCTGGGCCCTGTCGGACGGCGGTGGCTGGCGCACGATGTTCGCCCTGGCGGTCCTGCCCGCCGTGGTCCTGGGCGCCGGCATGCTGTTCCTTCCCGAGAGCCCGCGCTGGCTCGTCGAGCGAGGCCGCCGGGAGGAGGCGCTGACCGTGCTCGCCCGGCTCCGGCCGGCCGGAGCAGACGTGGCGCGGGAGATCGACGAGATCACCGGGGTGGCCACCGCCACGCCCACCGGCGGCTGGCGCGACCTGCGGCAGCGCTGGATGCGCCCGGCCCTGATGGTTGCCGTCGGGATCGCGGCCTTCTCGCAGTTGACCGGTATCAACGCCGTGGTCTACTACGCGCCGACGATTCTCGTCGACGCGGGCTTCGGCGACTCGGCCGCACTGCTCACCGGTGTCGGTATCGGTGTGATGCTGGTGGTCGCCGGAGTGGTCGGGGCCATCGCCGTGGACCGGGTGGGCCGACGGCGGACGATGCTGTGGTTCCTGCCGGGCTCCGGCCTGGCCATGACGATCATGGCGCTGGCCTTCCTCGGCCCCGAGGGTTCGGCGGCGCAGCGCTGGACCGTCATCGTCGCGCTGTTCGCGTACATCCTGTTCAACGGGGTCGGCATGCAGGCCGTGGTCTGGCTCATCGGCCCGGAGATCCTGCCGCTGCGGGTGCGTGGCCCCGCGACCAGTCTGGCCACCGTCACCGTGTGGGGCGTCGACCTGCTGATCGCGGTGACGGCCCTGACCGCGATCCAGGCCATCGGCCGCTCGGGCACGTTCTTCGTGTACGCCCTGATGAACGTCGCGTGCATCGCGTTCGTGGTGGCGAAGGTGCCGGAGACCCGGGGAAAATCCCTGGAGAGCATCGAACGCGCCCTGCACCGCGGCGGTTCCTTCCGGAAGGCGCTGGACGGCTCCTGAAACGGGAGGACGGCAGCCGTACACGGCCCCGTCCCACTTCCGGCATCCCACTCCCGCCGGGCCGGCGACGGCACGGCCGGCCGGTTCGCGATCCGGGGCCCCTCGTGGGGCCCCGGCCGCGGTCTGGTGAGCGCACGCGACCGTACGGTTCATGGACACGGCCCGGACACGTCCTCATCGGAGCCGGCCCTGGGCGATCAGCGCGGTGAACACCCGCTCCCGGGTGCTGTGAACGGCCCCGCGTCCCGCTCCCGCAGGGGTGCGGTGCGGGTCACCGGCTCGTCAGGAGCGCCGTACGCCTGTGAGGGCGGTCGGGCGGAGGGGTGGTCGGGCGGTGCGTGGGGCTCAGCCCAGGCGGGGTATGTCGATGGCCGGGCAGCGGTCCATGACCATCTCCAGCCCGGCCTCGCGGGTGCGTGCGTACGCCGCCTCGTCGATCACACCGAGCTGGAACCAGACCGCCTCGGCGCCCTTCGCCACCGCCTCGTCGGCGACCGCGCCCGCCAGGTCGCTGTTCACGAACACGTCGACCACGTCCACGCCGAAGGGAATGTCCGCGAGGCGGGCGTACCCCTGCTCTCCGTGCACCGGCTCGGCCTTCGGGTGGACCGGCACGACACGCTTGCCGAAGCGCCGCAGCACCTCGGCGACGCCGTACGCGGCTCGGGAGCGGTTGTTCGACAGGCCCACCACGGCCCATGTGTCTCCGAGACCGGTGAGGATCCTGCGAACCGCTGCGTCGTCGCCGTACACCGTGGGCCTCCTCGGGCTGAGTCGCGCGCCTGCGCTGGCGTCGTCCTCCCGGGAAACGGACCGGAGTGCCGGAAGATTCCCGTTCCGGGGGCGGAGATGGAGACGAAGGACGCGCGGGAGGTGTCCGGATGGGAACCGCCGGACTGCGCCGCGCTCCCCGGGCGCCTACGCTCGCCTCGTGCTGCGCATCACCGACGCCCGTAGCGGCGAACTCGTCGACGCCGCCCGGCCCCGCCGCGGCCTGACCCGTGTCGAGGCACACACCTCGGGGTCCGACCTCACGAACCTGCGCGTGCTGCTCGTCGCGGACACCCTGGTGCGCGCCCTGGAACTCGGCGGCACACCCGTCTGGGCGCGCCTGTGCGGCGAGCGCGAGCGGGCCGGACTGCGCGCCGGGGCCGCGGCCCTCGGTGTCCGCCCCTTCGAGGAGGACACGGACGGCGACGGGGCGGGCCTCGGCGTCGCCCGGGTCATCCACGTCGCCGCGGGGGACGGCCGTCCCGCCGGGGACGGCCACGGCGTCGAGGGCCCGCACGTCGCCGTCGCGCCCGTCGACCCGGTGGCGTCCGCCGCCGACGTGACTCCGGCCGGCCCCGGGACACCACCCGCCGGTCAGGGGGCATCGGCCGGTCCGGGGACCTCGGCCGGTCCTGCCGCACCCCCGGGGCACGCGGCGCGTGACGCGGCGCGTGACGTGGCGCAGGGGCCCGATCCCGCCGCCCTGCGGCTGGCGCTGCTCATGCGGCCCCGGGACGTGGCCTGCCGTCTCGGCCCGGAGGCGGTGCGGGACGCCCACGACACGCTCGCCCGCTGGCGCCGGGCGGTCGCCGCGTGGGCACGCCTGCCCTCCCGGCCCGTGCCCGACGAGATGCGCGCACGCGTGCGCGCCGCCTGGGAGGCCGACCTGGACGTACCCGCGGTGATCGAGGCCCTGCGGGACGTGGAGCGCGACCCGGACCTGCCGGACGGCGCCCGCTTCGAGACGTACGTGCACGCCGACCGCATCCTCGGCGTCGATCTCTCGCGCGACGTCGGCGGCCCGGCGTGACCGGCCGCTCCGGCGCGGGCCCGCTGCGCCGCCTCGTCGTCCTGCGGCACGCCAAGTCCGCCCGGCCCGCCGGCGTCCCCGACCACGCGCGTCCCCTCGCCCCGCGCGGGCGCCGTGACGCCCCGGCCGCCGGACACGCCCTCGCCGAGGCCGGTCTGCTCCCCGACCTCGCCCTGTGCTCCACCGCCGTCCGCGCCCGCCGGACCTGGGACCTGGCCGCCGCGCAGTGGGGCACGCCGCCGCCCGTACGGCACGACCCGAGGCTGTACGCGGCCGACGCCGCAGAGCTGCTCGCCGTCGTGCGCGAGGCGCCCGCCGGGGTCATGACCCTGCTGCTCGTCGGGCACAACCCCGGCCTTCAGGACCTGGTCCTCGCACTCGCCGGGGACGGCCTCGGCGACACCCTGGAGCGGGTCCGGACGAAGTTCCCGACGTCCGCCGTCGCCGTCCTCGCCCGGTACGGCACCGGCTGGCAGGACCTCGCACCCCGCACCGCGGTCCTGACCTCCGTGCTGGTGCCGCGCGGCGCGAAGTAGCCGCTGCGCCGGGCTCCCCGGGCCCGCCCCCTGACGCGGCCCGCACCGAGCCCGTGGCCACGGCTTAGGCTGACCGGATGCAGGACGAGTACCGCACCGTGGCACGCGCGGGCGTGCACGAGACCGAGGTCCACCACTCCCGCTTCCTGTGCGCGCTCGCCCCGGCGGCCACCGAGCAGGAGGCGCGGGAGTTCGTCGCGGCCGTCCGCAGGGAGCACGCCGACGCGAGCCACAACTGCTGGGCGTACGTCATCGGCGCCGACGCCGGTGTCCAGAAGGCCAGTGACGACGGCGAGCCCGGCGGCACCGCGGGCGTCCCGATGCTGCAGATGCTGCTGCGCCGTGACATGCGGTACGTCGTCGCCGTCGTCACCCGCTACTTCGGCGGGGTCAAGCTCGGCGCGGGCGGACTGATCCGGGCGTACGGCGGCGCCGTCGGCGAGGCCCTCGACGCCCTCGGCACGGTCACCCGGCGCCGCTTCCGGCTCGCCACCGTCACCGTCGGCCACCAGCGCGCGGGCAAGCTCCAGAACGAGCTGCGCTCCACGGGGCGCGAGGTGCGCGAGGTGCGCTACGGCGAGGCGGTCACGATCGAGATCGGCCTGCCGGACGCGGACGTGGCCGCGTTCGGGGCGTGGCTCGCCGACGTGACGGCGGGGACGGCACGGTGCGAACTGGGCGGCGAGGCCTACGGGGACGCCTGACGGCCCGGGCGGACGGCGACCGGAGACGGCCCGGGAACCCGGGCCGGAACCGGGGGCCTGCGGGCCGGCCGAAGCGGGCCGCGAAGCCTTCTCCGCGTCGGTTCCGGGCCGTGGCCACCGGCGGGCGGACCCGTGCTCGTGCCGTTCACCGACCCGATACGCTGCACGTGGAAAGCGGCTTCCACCCGGACCGGCGGAGCCCTCGGCGCGGTTTCGTCCCGGCCCGGAGGCACTTTTCCCGTTCCCGCCCGTGAACCGGGCGGACCTCGGGGAGGGGAAGCCCGGGGCCGGCGTAGTCGGTGCCGGCAGCGGGGACCGTGCTGGTCCGGCACCGGGTCCAGGGGCGGAGTAGGGGGAAGAATGCACGTCGGAGCGGCGCCTTGAGGATTCTGCACACCTCCGACTGGCATCTCGGCCGGTCCTTTCACCGGGTGAACATGCTGGGGGCCCAGGCCGAGTTCATCGGCCGGCTCGTGGCGACCGTGCGGGAGCGCGAGGTCGACGTGGTCGTCGTGTCGGGGGACGTGTATGACCGGGCGGTCCCGCCGCTCGCCGCCGTCGAGCTGTTCGACGGCGCGCTGCACCGCCTCGCCGCCCTCGGCGTGCCCACGGTGATGATCTCCGGGAACCACGACTCGGCGCGGCGGCTCGGCGTCGGCGCCGGACTCATGGGCCGCGCCGGCATCCACCTGCGGACCGAACCGGCCGCCTGCGGCACGCCCGTGGTCCTGCCGGACGCCCACGGCGACGTCGCGTTCTACGGACTGCCCTACCTCGAACCCGCCCTCGTCAAGGACGAGTTCGGAGTCGAGAGGGCGGGCCACCAGGCCGTGCTCGGCGCCGCCATGGACCGGGTCCGCGCCGACCTCGCCGCCCGCCCGCACGGCACCCGCTCCGTCGTCCTCGCCCACGCCTTCGTCACCGGCGGCCGGGGCAGCGACAGCGAACGCGACATCACCGTGGGCGGCGTCGCGGCCGTGCCCGCGGCCGTCTTCGACGGCGTCGACTACGTGGCACTGGGGCATCTGCACGGCTGCCAGACCCTCACCGAACGCGTCCGCTACTCCGGCTCCCCGCTGCCGTACTCCTTCTCCGAGGCCGACCACCGCAAGAGCATGTGGCTCGTCGACCTCGCCGCCGACGGGGCCGTGACCGCCGAGCGCGTCGACTGCCCGGTGCCGCGCCCGCTGGCCCGCATCCGGGGCGCCCTGGAGGACCTGCTCGCCGACCCCGCCCTCGCCCGGCACGAGGACGCCTGGGTCGAGGCCACGCTGACGGACACGGTGCGCCCCGCCGACCCGATGGCCCGGCTCACCGGGCGCTTCCCGCACACCCTCAGCCTCGCCTTCGCCCCCGAACGGCAGCCCGGCGGCCCCGACGTGTCCTACGCCCGGCGCCTCGCGGGCCGCGACGACCAGGAGATCGCCGAGGACTTCGTCGCCCACGTGCGCGGCGCCGCCCCCGACGAGCAGGAACGGGCCGTCCTGCGGGACGCCCTCGACGCGGCCCGCGCGGACGACGCGGTGCGGGAGGTGGCGAGGTGAGGCTGCACCGGCTCGACATCACCGCCTTCGGGCCCTTCGGCGGCACCCAGACCGTCGACTTCGACGCGCTGGCGGCGGCCGGCCTGTTCCTGCTGCACGGCTCGACCGGCGCGGGCAAGACCTCCGTCCTCGACGCGGTCTGCTACGCCCTCTACGGCTCGGTGCCCGGGGCCCGGCAGGGCGGCGGGCAGGGCATGGGCCTGCGCAGCGACCACGCCGGCCCGGCCACCCGCACCACGGTCACCCTGGACCTGACCGTCGCCGGACGGCGCCTGGAGATCACCCGGCAGCCGCCCTGGGAGCGCCCCAAGAAACGCGGCGCGGGCACCACCCTGGACAAGGCCAGGACCTGGCTGCGCGAGTACGACGCGCCGGCCGGCGCCTGGAAGGACCTCAGCCGCTCCCACCAGGAGATCGGCGAGGAGATCACCCACCTGCTCGGCATGAGCCGCGAACAGTTCTGCCAGGTCGTGCTGCTGCCCCAGGGCGACTTCGCGCGGTTCCTGCGCGCCGACGCCGAGGCCCGCGGCAAGCTCCTCGGCCGCCTCTTCGACACGCGCCGCTTCGCCGAGGTGGAACGCCGCCTCGCCGAGCGCCGCCGCACCACCGAGAGCCGGGTGCGCGACGGCGACGCCGAACTGCTCGCCGACGCGCACCGCATGCAGCAGGCCGCGGGCGGCGCCCTGGATCTGCCGGACCTGGCGCCCGGCGCCCCTGGCCTGGCCGACGCCGTCCTCGCCGCCGCCGCCGTCGCCCGCAGCACCGCACGCGAACAGCTCACCGTCGCGCACAGCGGCCTCACGGCAGCCGAGTCGGCCCGCGCCCGAGCCGACCGCGCGCTGCACGACGTACGCGAACGGGCGCGGCTGCAGCGGAGGTTCGACGAGGCCGGGGAGCGCGCGCGGCGGCTGGAGGAGCGGTCCGGCACGCACCGGCAGGCGCGGTCGCGCATGGAGCGGGGCCGCAAGGCCGAGGCGGTGGCACCCGCTCTCGGTCTCCGGGAGGCCGCCGACGCCGAGCACCGCAGGGCCACCGCCGAGGAGGCACGCGCGCGTGCGCCGCTGCCGGACCGCCTCGTCGGCGCGGGCGCCGCCGGACTGGCCGCCGCCGCCCGCCGGTCCGCGGAGGAACTGGGCGGTCTGGACGCCGCCCGCCGCGCCGAACAGCGCCTGGCCGGGCTCGTCGCCGAGCGCGCAGGCCTCGACCGGCAGGAACGCGCCGACGAGGACGTCCGGCAGGAGGCGGAGGCCTGGCTCGACAACTGGGACGCGCTGCGCACCGGCCTCAAGGCCCGCGTCGACGCCGCCCAGGAGGCCGCGACCCGGGCCGAACAGCTCGCCGTGCAGCGCGAACCGGCCCGGCGGCGGCTGACCGCCGCCCGGCAGCGCGACCGGCTCACCCGGGACGCCGACGACGCCCGGCACGAGGCCCTCGCCTCCGCCGAACGGGCCGTCACCGCCCGCGCGCACTGGCTCGACCTCAAGGAACAGCGGCTGACCGGCATCGCCGCCGAACTCGCCGCGCAGCTCACCGACGGCGAACCCTGCGCCGTCTGCGGGGCCACCGACCACCCCGCCCCCGCCCGCAAGGTCGCGGGCCACGTCGACCGCGCCGCGGAGGAGCGCGCCCTCGCCGCCCTCCAGCGGGCCGAGGAGCGCCGCACCGAGGACGAACGCCGCCTCGGCGCCGTACGGGAGGCCCTGGCCGCGGCGACCGCCGAGGCCGGTGACGCACCGGCCGAACACCTCGCCGCCGAGGCCGAGCAGGTGGAACGGGAGCATGCGCACGCGCGCGACGCCGCCTCCGGGCTGCACCGGGCGCAGGAGGAACTGCGCCGGGCCGAGCAGGAGCGGGACCGGCGCGCCGCCGTGCGGCAGGAGGCCGCCGTCCGCGCCGCCTCCCGGGTCGGGCACCGCGAACGCCTCGACCGTGAGAGGGCCGGCCTGGAGGAGGAACTGGCGCGGGCGCGCGGGACCCTGGCCAGTGTCGCCGCACGGGCCTCCCAACTGGAGCGGCAGGTGGCGCTGCTCACCGACGCCGCCGACGCGGCCCGCGCCGCCGAGGACACCGCCCAGCGGCTGAAGGAGGCCGACGCGCGGCTCGCCGACGCCGCGTCCCGGGCCGGCTTCGACACTCCGCAGGCCGCCGCCGCTGCTCTCCTCGACGACGCCGCCCACCGCGAACTCCAGCACCTCCTCGACGCCTGGCACGCTGAGGAGGCCGCCGTGCGCGCCGTCCTCGCCGAGGCCGACACCGCCGCGGCCGCCCAGGCCCCGCCCGCCGACGTCGCCGCCGCCGAACAGGTGCTGGCGGCGGCGGACCGCCGGCTGCGCGACGCGGTCTCCGCGCGGGACGCCGCCGCCCGCCGCTGCGCCGAACTCGACCGGCTCTCCGGCCGCGCCGCCGCGTCCGTGCGGCGCCTCGGCCCGCTGCGCACCGAGCACGAACGCATCGCCCGCCTGGCCGGCCTCGCCGCCGGGACCTCCGCGGACAACGAGCGCAGGATGCGCCTGGAGTCGTACGTGCTGGCGGCCAGGCTGGAGCAGGTCGCCGCGGCCGCGAGCGCGCGCCTGCACCGCATGTCGTCCGGCCGCTACACCCTCGTCCACTCCGACGACCGCACCGGCCGCGGCCGCAGCGGGCTCGGGCTGCATGTCGTGGACGCCTGGACGGGCCGGGAGCGGGACACGGCGACGCTGTCCGGCGGGGAGACGTTCTTCGCGTCCCTCGCGCTGGCCCTCGGCCTCGCGGACGTCGTCACCGACGAGGCGGGCGGGGTGCGCCTGGACACCCTCTTCATCGACGAGGGCTTCGGCAGCCTCGACGACCAGACCCTCGACGAGGTCCTCGACGTCCTCGACTCCCTGCGGGAACGGGACCGCAGCGTCGGCATCGTCAGCCACGTCGCCGACCTGCGCAGACGCATCCACGCACAACTGGAGGTCGTCAAGGGCCGCACCGGCTCGGCGCTGCGGCAGAGGGGGGTGCCCGCGCGGGCGCGGGGGTGAGCCGGGGATTCCCCTTCAGCACGTCGACTGCGGCCGCCCGCAGGGGAGTTGGGGCGGCACAGGCTCCCGGGCGGGCATGTGCATGTAGGTTTTGCCGCATGGTGCGTTACGCGGAGCCGGGCACGGTGCAATGGGTCGATTCGGGCGGCGGACCCCTGGTGGCGGTGCCGGAGACGGTACTGCCGTTCTGGGCGGGGGCCGACGGCGAGGAGACCGCCTCCGACTACGACCGGGCCTGCGAGGCCGGCCACCTGGGACTGCTCCCCGTCGGTGACTGCGCGGCCCTGGTCCTCGGCGACGAGGCCGCCTCGACCGCCTTCCTGCCCGACCGGGGCCTCTTCGTGCGCCGGCCGGCCGCCACGGCCGGGCCGGACGCCCTCGCGGGCGTGCCCGCGGCCCTGCGGACCGCGCAGTGGTCGCCGGACGTGCGGTGGAACGTGCACGGCCCGGTCTGGCTGTTCGACGCGGCGCAGCCCGGCGGCACCGGCCGCGTCCGCCTCGCCCTCGACCCCGGGCGCTACGCCGTCCGCGCCGCCCGGGTACCGACCGGCCCGGAGACCTGGGTGGGCCTCGTACAACTGCGGCGGCTCGACTGAACCGTGCCGCGTGGATTCCCGCGGGCCCGCGGCGACGGCTGCGGCACCGCGCGGCGTGGTCGCACCACCCGAGTACGCCGCCCGGTACGCGGGTCGTGCTCCGCCCGGCGGTGCACGGCCTCCGGCGCCGCGTCCCGCTCCACGAAGATCCGGACGACACGGCCCGGGGGACACGCGCCGGGCACGGACGCCGGTGTCCGTGCCCGTGTGCGTGCCCGCGCCGTGCCCGGGCGGCGGATGGCGGGCGGCACCTCCGGGCGGGCCTCCCGCGACGGCCCGACCGGGACACCCCCTCGGGGCGCCGCCCGCGCCTCCCGGCTCACAGCCGGGACAGCTCGTCCACCAGGTCGTCCAGGCCGAGGGAGCCCTGGGACAGGGCCGCCATGTGCCAGGCCTTGAGGTCGAAGGCGTCGCCGCGGTGCTTGCGGGCGTTCTCCCGGCCCAGCAGCCAGGCGCGTTCGCCCAGCTTGTAGCCGATGGCCTGGCCCGGGATGGTCAGGTAGCGGGTCAGCTCGCTCTCCACGAAGTCCGCCGGGCGGCTGCTGTGCGCCCCGAAGAACTCCTGGGCCAGCTCCGGCGTCCACCGCTCACCCGGGTGGAACGGCGAGTCCGCCGGGATCTCCAGCCCCAGGTGCATGCCGATGTCCACGATGACCCGCGCGGCCCGCATCATCTGCGCGTCCAGGTAACCGAGCCGCTGCTCCGCGTCCGTGAGGAAGCCCAGCTCGTCCATCAGGCGCTCCGCGTACAGCGCCCAGCCCTCCGCGTTCGCGCTGACCATGCCGACCGTGGCCTGGTAGCGGGACAGGTCCCCGGCGACGTACGTCCACTGCGCGAGCTGGAGGTGATGGCCCGGCACGCCCTCGTGGTACCACGTCGACACCAGGTCGTAGACCGGGAAGCGGGTCAGGCCCATCGTCGGCAGCCAGGTGCGGCCCGGCCGGGAGAAGTCCTCCGACGGGTTGGTGTAGTACGGGGCGGCCGCGCTGCCGGGCGGGGCGATGCACGACTCCACCTTCCGCACCGGCTCGGCCAGTTCGAAGTGCGTGCCGTCGAGCTTCTCGATCGCCTCGTCCATCAGGCCCTGCAGCCAGGCGCGGACCTCCTCGACGCCCTCGATGTGCCGGCCGTGCTCGTCCAGGTGCGCCAGCGCCACCCACGGCGTCGCGGCGCCCGGCAGGATCTTCTCCGCCTCCCGCTCCATCTCGCCGAGGAGGCGGTGGAACTCGGACCAGCCGTAGGCGTACGCCTCGTCCAGGTCGAGGTCCGTGCCGTTGTAGTAGCGCGACCAGCGGGCGTACCGCTCGCGGCCCACCGTGTTCGGGGCGCCCTCGACGGCCGCCGCGTACACCTCCCGCATCCAGTCCCGCAGTTCCACCACGGCCGCGGTCGCGCCCCGCGCCGCCTCGTCCAGCTCGCCGCGCAGCGCCTCGGGGCCGTCCGCGGCGAAGTCCTCGAACCAGCCGCGGCCCTCACCGGTGTCGGCCCACTCGCCGAGCTGTTCCACGAAGGTGGCGGTCGGGCGCGGAGCCGCGTACAGCTTGCGTTCCAGGCCGAGCGCGAGGGACTCGCGGTGGCCCGCGAGCGCCGCGGGCACCGCGCGCAGCCGCTCGGCGATCGCCGCCCAGTCCTCCTCGGTCTCGTTCGGCGTCACCGAGAACACCTCGCGCACACCGTGCACGACCGTGCCCAGGTTGCCGACCGCGCGCAGCCCCTCCTCCGCGTCGTGCACCGCGAGTTCGGCGGTCAGCCGCTCCCGCAGCAGCCGCGCGCAGCGGCGCTCGATGTCGCTGTCCGCGCCCGGCCGGCGCTCCGCCTCGTCGAGCCGGGCCAGCGTGGTCCGCAGCAGATCCGCGACCGCCTCCTGACCCGCGGGCGACAGGTCGGGCATCCGGCTCGAACTCTCCCTCACGCCGAGGTAGGTACCGGTGATCGGATCGAGGGCGATGAGGTCGTCGACGTAGCGGTCGGCGACCTCGCGGGGCAGCGGGCTGTTGATGTCTGACATGCCGCCATCCTGCAACGCGGACCGGCGCACGTCACTCCGATTGAGCCGAGGGCGAAGGCGGCAGCAGCGGACCGCACTCCCACTGCTGGAAGATCAGCCGCGTCTCCACCCGCGCCACCTCCCGGCGCGAGGTGAACCCGTCCAGAACCAGCCGCTGAAGATCGGCCATGTCCGCGACGGCGACATGGACGAGATAGTCGTCCGGGCCCGTCAGGTGATACACGCTCCGTGACTCCGGCAGCTCCCTGATCCGGTCCACGAACGGTCCCACCAGCTCTCTGCGATGCGGCCTGACCTGCACCAGCAGCAGTGCCTCCAGGCCGCGGCCGAGCTTCGCCGGGTCCAGTCGCAGCCGGTGACCGAGGATCACCCCGGCCCGCCGCAGCCGCGCCACCCGGTCCAGACAGGTCGACGGCGCCACCCCGATCTGGGTGGCGAGATCGCGATAGGTGGTCCGGGCGTCGTTCTGCAGCAGCCGCAGCAGATGAAGATCGACCGGATCCAGTGCGACAGATTCGGACATCGGCCGAACGTAGCACGGGCAACGGCCCGGGAACCCCGGCCGCCGTTCACCCTTCGGGCATGGACACGCCCACCGCATCCGCCGCTGTGCCCTTGAGGGCGCCGGCCACCGAGGCCGTGCACGCCGGCCGCGACGACCTCGCCCGGCAGGGCCTGCACGCCCCGCCGATCGACCTGTCCACCACCTACCCCTCGTACGACAGCCGAGGCGAGGCCGCCCGCATCGACGCGTTCGCCGAGACGGGTGCCGACCCCGACGGCCCGCCCCTCTACGCGCGGCTCGGCAACCCCACCGTCGCCCGCTTCGAGACCGCCCTCGCCAGGCTGGAGGGCACCGAGGCCGCGGTCGCCTTCGCCAGCGGCATGGCCGCGCTCAGCGCCGTCCTCCTGGCCCGCAACGCGACGGGCCTGCGGCACGTGGTGGCCGTCCGGCCGCTCTACGGATGCAGCGACCACCTGCTGACCGCCGGACTGCTCGGCTCCGAGGTCACCTGGACCGACCCGGCGGGCATCACGGACGCGCTGCGCGCGGACACCGGCCTGGTGCTGGTGGAGTCGCCCGCCAACCCGACGCTCGCCGAGGTCGACCTGCGGGCCGTCGCCCACGCCTGCGGCTCGGTGCCGCTGCTGGTGGACAACACGTTCGCCACGCCCGTGCTGCAGCGGCCCGCCGAACAGGGCGCGCGGCTGGTGCTGCACAGCGCCACCAAGTACCTTGGCGGGCACGGCGACGTGATGGCGGGGGTCGTCGCCTGCGACGAGGAGTTCGCCGGGCGGCTGCGGCAGGTGCGGTTCGCGACGGGCGGCGTGCTGCACCCGCTGGCCGGATACCTGCTGCTGCGCGGCCTGTCCACCCTGCCGGTGCGGGTCCGTGCCGCGTCCGAGAACGCCGCGGAACTCGTCCGGCGGCTGGCCGCCGACCCGCGCGTGGCCCGCGTGCACTATCCGTCGATCGGCGGCGCGATGGTCTCCTTCGAGGTGCACGGCGACCCGCACGACGTCATCGCGGGTGTCCGGCTGATCACCCCGGCGGTCAGCCTCGGCAGCGTCGACACGCTCATCCAGCACCCGGCGTCCATCAGCCACCGCATCGTGGACGCCGACGACCGCCGCGGCGCGGGCGTCGGCGACCGGCTGCTGCGGATGTCGGTGGGCCTGGAGGACGTCGACGATCTGTGGAACGACCTGGACGCGGCCCTCGGCGGCCACGCCGCCCCGACCCCGCTGCACGCGGCGCTGGCCGCCGACTGAGCCGGGGGAGGAGGAGCGGGGCGGGGGAGTGCCCGCGTGCCGGAGCCCCGCCCCGCACGGGGCCCCGCCCCCGCACCGCGACGCCACCGACGCGCTGCCCACCTCAGCCGAGGCGGCCGCTACCCCCGCCCTCCGGGGGCTCGCGGCGCCCCGCCCCTCGCACCGGGGCCCCGCACCGCGACGCCACCGGCGCGGTGCCTCACCTCACCCGCGGTGGCCGCCACGCCCGCCCTCCTGGGGCTCGCGGCGCACCCGCGGGACGCTCACTGGCCGACCAGGCCCGGCTGGAGCACCTTGGTGAACAGCACCGTGCCGTCCTGTTCGCGCAGCCGCACCGTCAGCTCCCCGCTGTCGCCGTCGATGTCGACCTCGCCGAAGAACTGGAAGCCGGCCGCGGGCGACACGTTCGAGGTCGAGGGCGCCTTCACGAACACCCGCTCCGGGCCGAACGTCCCGTCCAGCGCCGTCGCCGGGTACGCACCGGCGTTCAGCGGCCCCGACACGAACTCCCAGAACGGTTCGAAGTCGGCGAACGCGGCACGCGACGGCTCGTAGTGCTGCGCCGAGGTGTGGTGCACGTCGGTCGTCAGCCACACCGTGCCGGTGATCCGCCGGTGCTTGACGAACCGCAGCAGCTCCGCGATCTGCAGCTCACGGCCGAGCGGCACCCCCGGGTCGCCCTGCGCGACGGCGTCGAAGTGCCGCGCGCCGTCGGCGCCGTCCGGCACCACCAGCCCGACCGGCATGTCGGAGGCGATCACCTTCCACACCGCCCGTGACCGTGCCAGCTCCCGCTTCAGCCAGTCGAGCTGCTCCCGGCCGAGGATGCCCTGCGGGTCGACGGTCTGGTCGTTCGCGGAGTTGGCGGCCCGGTACGTCCGCATGTCCAGCACGAACACGTCGAGCAGCGGGCCCTGCCGCAGCACCCGGTACACACGGCCCTCGGCGGCGCCCGGCCGCAGTGTGGTCACCGGGGTGTACTCGCTGAACGCCCGCAGGGCGCGCGCCGCCAGCACGTCGAGGTTCCGCTCGGTGTAGCGGGAGTCGGAGGCCGGGACGGTCTGGCCCGGATACCAGTTGTTGCGCACCTCGTGGTCGTCCCACTGGGCGATCGTCGGCACCTGCGCGTTGAAGGCGCGCAGGTGGGTGTCGAGCAGGTTGTAGCGGAAGTTGCCCCGGAACTCGGTGAGGGTCTCGGCGACCTTCGACTTCTCCTCGGTGGTGACGTTCCGCCAGACGCCGCCGCCCGGCAGGGCCACCGTCGCCGCGATCGGGCCGTCGGCGTAGACGGAGTCGCCGCTGTGCAGGAAGAAGTCCGGGTCGAGCCGGGCCATCGCCTCGTAGATGCGGTAGCCGCCGAAGTCCGGGTTGATGCCCCAGCCCTGCCCGGCCAGGTCGCCGGACCACAGGAAGCGCACGCCGTCGCGGCGTGCCACGGACGTGGTGCGGAAGGTGCCGGTGACCGGCTCGCCGCCACGGCGGGGATCGTCGGGGTCGGCGAGCAGCACCCGGTAGAAGACCTGCTCGCCCGGCGGCAGCCCCCTCAGCCGGGTCGTGCCCGTGAAGTCGGTGCCGGCGTCCAGCAGCGGACCGCGCCATCTGCGCGGATTGCGGAACGACTCGGTCGCGGACGTCTCCACGACCATGCGGGCCGGACGGTCCGAACGCACCCACACCAGGCCCGAGTTCGCGGTCACGTCACCGGCCTGCACACCCCACTGGGCCGACGGGCGGCCGGACCGGGCGAAGGCCGGAGCGGCGCCCGGCAGGGCGAGGGCCGCCGACGCGGCGAGGGAGCCGCGCAGCACGCTGCGGCGGCCGGGGTGCGGTGGACGGTCCGACATGGCTGCGCCTCCGGGGACGTGACGACGTGACGGCAACCCAAGTGAACAGCCGACCGCCCCCGGAAGGGAACCGGCGGGGCCGGCCGGGGTCCCCGCGGCGCCAGGAGGAGAACCGGCGGGTGGCGGCCGGCCCCCCGGCCGCCGCCCCGCACGAACCCGGCGTGGCGCCGCCGTGCGAACCCGGCGTGGCACTGCCGTGCGAGTCCGGCGTGGCGCCGCCGCATGATCCCGGCGTGGCGCCGTCGTGCGAGTCCGGCGTGGTGCCGCCGCACGAATCCGGCGCGGCTTCCGCCGAGGGGCGCGGCACCTCACCCGCGTAAAGACGGGTGGAAGACCGCCGTGACCGCAGAGCGACCGTACGTACGCGCAATCCGGGAGAGCCGTGGACGCCAAGAACCGATTCGAGACGAGAACCACCTTCGCGCTCAGCAGGCTGGAATGGCTGGCCTTTCTCGCCGTCTCCCTTGTCCTCGCGGTCCGGCACCACGGAGACATCCGCTGGTGGGTGTTCGCGGGACTCTTCGCCGTCATCGACGTCGTCGGCTACCTGCCCGGCGCGGTCGTCCGCCGGCGCGCCCCGGGCGGACGCGTCCCGCGCTGCTACTACGTGGCCTACAACGTCATGCACAGCCTGGTCACGGCCGGTGCGATCGCCGGTGCCTGGGCCCTGTTCGTCCGCCCCGAATGGGCTCTGCTCGCCCTGCCGATCCACCTCATGGGCGACCGCGCCCTCTTCGGCAACTCCCTCAAACCCTTCGGGGTCGCGTTCGAACCGCAACAGCACGAGGCGTACCGCGAGTTCGAACAGCGCTACCGGCGGACCGCCGCCGAGTCCGCCGTCCGGACCCCGGGGGAGGGCACGCATGCCGTCCGTGCTTGACGCCCTCGCCGCGCACAGCGACAACCCGAGCGCCTTCCTCGCCCTGAACAGCGGCAACGAGTTCTTCCGCGACGAACGCCTCGGCGGCACCTGCGCCTACCGCAGGGCCGGCCGGCGCCACGTCCTGCAGTTCGGCGGCCCCTTCACCGCACCCGACCGGCGCGCCGAACTCCTCGAGTCCTTCGTCGCCCACGCCGGGCGGCACCTGGTCGCCGTGCAACTCCAGCGCGCCGACGCCGAGCTGTACGCGCTGCACGGCTTCACCGTCAACCAGATCGGCGCCTCGTACGCCGTCGACCTCGGCCGCTTCACCCTGCGCGGCTCACGGTTCGTCCGGCTGCGCAACAAGATCTCGCGCGCCCGGCGGGCCGGGCTGGAGGTCACCGAGGTCCACCACGGCGACGACCGCGCCGAACTGGACGCCGTGGACGACCGCTGGCTGCGCGACAAGGGCCGGCACGTCAAGGAACTGAGGTTCCTCGTCGGCCAGCGCACCGGCCCGCTGCAGCCCCACCGCCGCCTCTTCGCCGGACGCGTCGACGGCCGCACCGTCGGCTACATCAACTACTCGCCCGTCTACGGCAGCCGCCCCGGCTGGCTGCACGACCTCAGCCGCCGCCACCCCGACGCGCCCCCCGGCGTGATGGAGGCCCTCAACGCCACCGTCATGGAACGGTTCGCCGCCGACGGCGCGGGCTGGCTGCACTTCGGCTTCACCCCGTTCACCGGCCTCGCCGACGAGAACGAACTGCCGGTCGCCAGCCGCGCCTTCACCCGGTTCGTGCACCTGCTCGCCGACCACGGGAACGCGATCTACCCGGCCGCCTCCCAGCTCGAGTACAAGCAGAAATGGGCCCCCCACACGGTCCTCCCGGAGTACATCGCCTTCCTCGGCAGGCCCCGCCTGGGCGCCGTCTGGCGGCTGCTGCGCGCCGCCAACGCCGTATGACCGCCGCCGGCCGGCCGCCGCACGCCGCCGCCCGCCCCGCACCCGCACCTGGAGGACAGGACGTCCATGAGATTCCTCGACCGTGACCGCACCGCCCTGGCCAAGCTGCTGCCCGACCTCGACCCCGCGCTGCGCGAGACGCCTCTGATGGACCTGGAGCGGCCCGGCAGCCCCGGCGTCCGGTTCTTCCGGGACAGCGGCGGCCCCGGCCTGCTCGTGCCCGCGAGCCACCGGGGGCGGGGCGCGACGGCCGTCGACGCGCTGCGCGTCCAGCGGGCCATCGGCAGCCGCTCGCCCTCGCTGGCCGTCGCCACCACCATGCACCACTTCTCCATGGCCACCCTCGTCGGCCTCGGCGCGCTCGGCGACGGCATGGAGTGGATGCTCGTGGAGGGCGTCGCCGCGTCCGGCCGGGTCATCGCCTCCGGTTTCGCCGAGGGCCGCAGCGGCGCCGGAATCCTGGAACCGACCATGACCGCCACCCCGGACGGCGACGGGGTGCGGCTCAACGGCGTCAAACGGCCGTGCAGCCTGGCCCGGTCCATGGACCTGCTCACCGCCAGCGTCCTGGTGCCGCGCGAGGACGGCCGGGGCGAGGAACTCGCCGTGGCGCTCGTGCCCGCCGACAGCGAGGGAATGAAGGTCAGCAGCTTCTGGTCCAGCGCCTTCCTCGCCGGCGCGGAGAGCGAGCAGGTCACCCTCACCGACGTGTACGTGCCGCCCGAACTGCTGCTGCGCACCTCCGCGCCCGTCGGACAGCGCCTGGACGAACTCCAGACCGCCGGGCTGATCTGGTTCCAGGTCCTGATGACCGGCAGCTACCTCGGCGTGGCCTCCGCCCTCGTGGAACGCGTCCTGCTCAACGAGCGGATCCCCGAGCACGAGCGGGTCCGGCTCCACGTGGAGACCGAGGCCGCCGTCACCACGGCGGAGGCCGTCGCCCGCCGCATGGACGACGGCGACCTCGGCGAGGCCACCCTCGCCCAGTCGCTGTACGCCCGCTACGCCGCCCAGGACACCATCGCCCGCGTCGTGCCGCGCGCCGTCGAACTCCTCGGCGGACTCAACTTCATGACGTCCGACGAGATCGGCCATCTCGCCGCCTGCGCCCACGGCCTCGCCCTCCACCCGCCGTCCCGGTCCCGGATGACGGGCCCGTTCGCGGGCTATCTGTCCGACGGGCCGCTGACGATCGCCTGACCCGTCCTCCGGGCCCCGGGCCCGCACCTGCCGCAGGGGCCGCAGGCCCGGCCGCACGCACCGATCCGCCGCCCGCCCCGCGGCCCCCCCGCCCCACAGATCCCTCTCCCCGGGGCCGCCGGGGACCCTCTCCTCCGCGATCCCGTGCCCGGATCCCGGGCGGCCCGGTCTCCCCTCCTGCCCGCCAGGAGCCGCGCGCCCCGCCCCGGCCGGCCCGTTCGCCGTCCGCTGTCCGTCGTCCCACGCCGCCGCCCCGCCCCGCCCCGGCCGGCCCGTTCGCCGTCCGTCGTCCCACGTCGCCACAACCCGTTGGGGGAAGCACACCCATGCCGTCACACATGCCGCGTCCCGCCGTCCTGCCCGCGGTGGGCACCGTCCCGCGCGCGGTCCCGCGCACCGCACCGCCGCCCGGCTCGCCGAAACCCGCGCGGGGCGAGCGTCCCACCCTGCTGCTGACCGGTGGTTCCGGGGTGCTCGGCCGGGCCCTGATCGACGAGTTGTCGGCCGACTTCGACCTGGTCTGCCTGCGCCGCAACCGGCCGCTGGACGACCCCCGGGTGCGCGAGGTCAAGGGCGACCTGCTCGCCCCCCGCCTCGGCCTGAGCCCGCTCGCCCGGTACGAACTGGCCCTCCAGGTCGACGTCGTGCTGCACTCCGCCGCCGAGACCAACTGGCGCACCCCGCCCGAGACGATCCGGCGGACCAACACCCTCGGCACCGAGGCCCTGATCGACCTGGCGAGCCGCGCCGACGCCCCCCTCCACCTCGTCAGCACCGCGTTCGTGGCGAGCGTCCCGAGCGAGGAGGACCGCCGCCGCTTCCCCGGGGCCGCCGCCTACCTCGACTCCAAGATCCGGGCCGAGCAGATGTTCCGCGAGTCC
>DASTDN010000520.1:0-3526 GCA_035710365.1 Streptomyces sp.
CGGTCCTCACGCCGCTGGCCCGCGTTGGACGGCGCGTACTCCGGCCCGTTCATCCGGGGGTCGAACTCGTCGTCGGTCATCCGGGGGTCGAGGTCCAGCGACAGCCCGCCGAGCCGTTGCTCGACCGGGTCGCCGAGCACCCACACGCCGCTGCGGCCCTCGACCCGGGTGGTCGTCACGCCGAAGTCCGCGCAGGTGCGGATCAGGGCCTCCTCCAGGCGGCGCACGTGCGCCACGACGTCCACCGGGCGGGGCAGCTTCTGGATGGGGTAGCCGACGAGCTGGCCGGGGCCGTGCCAGGTGATCTTGCCGCCGCGGTCCACGTCGATGACGGGGGTGCCGTCCAGGGGGCGCTCGCTGTCGGCGGTTCGGCGGCCCGCGGTGTACACAGGGGGGTGTTCCAGGAGCAGCACGGTGTCGGGGACGCGGTCCTCGAAGCGCGCCGCGTGCACCCGGCGCTGCTCGTCCCACGCCACCCGGTAGTCCACGGCCTCGGCACCGAAACCCATACGGACGAACCGCAGCTCACTCACGGCAAGCGCCTCCCTGGAAGGTGGTAAGGCACGAACTGTGCCTACGCCACTGTACGACCCCCCTGGTCGTCAGCCTCGGAGGCAATCCTCACACGATCGGATGAATGCCTGGGGAAGTGTGCAATCGCACAGCTACGCTCCGCTACATTCGCGCCGACCACGAGGCCATAAGGGCTGCTCACAGGCAATCCGGGCACTTCGTCCCCGGAAGGCAGGAGACCGCACCGCAGATGACGGAACGACCCGCGCAGCGCACTCCCAATCGACAGCTCGCCGCGCTCATCGCAGAAGCGGGATTCTCCAACGCAGGTCTGGCCCGTCGCGTCGACCAGCTCGGTCTGGAACACGGGCTGGACCTCAGATACGACAAGACGTCCGTCACCCGGTGGCTGCGCGGGCAGCAGCCGCGCGGCACCACCCCCGCCCTCATCGCCGAGGTGTTCACCCGTCGCCTCGGCCGCCGGCTCACCGCGCAGGACCTCGGCCTCGACGCCTGCGCCCCCGTGTACGCGGGGCTGGAGTTCGCCGCCACCCCGGAGGAGGCCGTCGACATCGTCGGCGGACTGTGGCGCAAGGACTCCGGCAGCCACGCCGAACTCCGCAAGATCGCGTTCACCCCGGCCGGGCTCGTCGTGCCCAGCCGCGACTGGCTGATCGGCCGCCCCGACGACAAGGTCGCCCGCAGCGAGGCACCCCGGGTCCCGGCCCAGGGCCGCCCCGCGGTACGGCGCCCGGCCGCCGGGCCCGGCCAGGCCGCCGCGTCCGCCCGCCGCACCCAGAGCACCGACCGCAGCCCCGGCCAGCGCGTCACCGGCGGCGACATCGCCGCGCTCCGCTCCGTCGGGGAACTCTTCCGCACCCTCGACGACATGTACGGCGGCGGCCACGCCCGCCAGGCCCTGGTGCGCTACCTGGAGCACGAGTGCGAGCCCATGCTGCGCGGCAGCTACGGCGAGCAGGCCGGGCGCCGCCTGTTCGGCGCGGCGGCCGACCTGACCCGCCTCGCGGGCTGGACGTCGTACGACATCGCCGCGCACGGGCTCGCGCAGCGCTACTTCGTGCAGGCGCTGCGGCTCTCGCAGGCGGCCGGGGACCGGGCCTACGGCGCGTTCGTGCTGGTCACGATGAGCCGGCAGGCCGTCTACCTGGGCCACGGGCGGGAGGCCGTGCAGCTCGCGCGCGTGGCGCAGCAGGGCGTCGGGACCACCGTGCCGCCCGCCCTGCAGTCGCTGCTGCACGCCGCCGAGGCGCGCGGGCACGCCGTGCTCGGCGAGGTGCGCGCCTGCACCGCGTCCCTGGTGCGGGCCGAGCGCGCGCTGGAGAGCGCCCGGCCGGGCGACGAGGTGCCGCACTGGGCGCGGTTCTTCGACGACGCCCAGCTCGCCGACGAGTTCGGGCACTGCCACCGCGACCTCCAGCAGTTCCGCGCCGCCGCCCAGTACGCGGAGCGCTCGCTGCAACTGCGCGCCCCCGTCTACGCCCGCAGCCGGGTGTTCTGCAAGGTCGTCCTCGCCACCTCCCGCCTCGGCCTCGGCGAACTCGACGAGGCGTGCCGTCTCGGCGCGGAGGCGGCGGGCCAGGCGGCGGAGATGCGCTCGGTGCGCGCCCTGGAGTACGTACGCGACTTCGAGCGCCGTCTGGAGCCGTACAAGGACGCGGCGCCCGCGCGCGGGTACCGCGACCGGGTGGCGGCGGCGATGGTCTGACCCCGCGGCGCCCGACGCGCACGACGAGCCCGCCGGTACGGGACCACCTCGGTCCCGTACCGGCGGGCTCGTCGTGTCGTGCCGCGGCCGGTCAGGCCGCCGACGGCATGGTGCGCGGCGGCTCCGCCGCGTGCATCGCGCCCGCCCCCAGGTCCGTCAGGATCGCCGTGGAGGCCCGCTGGCCCGAGTGGAGGGCGCCCTGGACGGTGCTGGTGTCGCGGTGGTCGCCGCACACGTACAGCCCGGCCAGCAGCCGCACCGGCCTGGTCAGGTCGTGCGGGGCGCCCATCACCGGGACCGCCTCGGGCGTGTGCCGCACGGCGAGCGTCTCCCAGCCCGCCGTCGAGGTGCCGTAGAGCCGGGCCAGGTGGGTGCGTACGGCCGTGTCGACGTCGCTCGGCGGGGTGCCGAGGACCGTCGACGTCACCAGGGACCGGCCGGCCGGCGCGCGGGACGGGTCGACGCGGCTGACCACCGCCGTGTGCGCCACCGGGCCGCCCCGGTCCGCGTCCAGGACCAGCGAGGCGCCCGTGGACAGCGGCTCCGGCGTGGTGTGGTGCAGCACCGTCACCCCGTGGAAGTCCGGCACCCGCAGGCCCGGCAGCAGCTCGGCGGCGGCGCGCGCGTCCGTCGCCACCAGCACCGCCCGGCAGCGGATCTGACCGTGCTCGGCGGTCGTCACCGACGTCGTGGAGACCGCCGTGACCCGTACGCCGGTGTGGACCGTGCCCGGCGGCAGCGACCGGGCCAGCATCTCCGGCAGGGCGTCGGAGCCGCCCTCCGGCAGGCACAGCCGCCCGGCCGCGAATGCCCGCAGGGCGAGATCCGCGCACCGGCTGGACGTGGTCAGCTCCGGGTCGCACAGCAGCGCGGCCAGCAGCGGCCGCAGGAACCCCTCGATGGTGCGGGCGGGCAGGCCGCGCGCCGCGAGGGCCTGGGCGGCGGGCAGCTCCGGCCGGGCCAGCAGCCGTTCGACGGGGGTGCCCGCGAGCCGGGTCAGCGCGGCGCCCAGCCGCGCCTGGTCGACGGCGCCGCCGAGCGGGGCGCCGGTCCGGCCGCGCGGCACGCCGGCGGGCCGTCCGGCCGTCCGGGCCGCCGGGACCGGGCGTCTGGCCGACGGCACGGCCCTGGGCGCGCTCGCAAGGGCGCGCACGGCGTGGAGTGCGCCCCTCGCGCCCCCCGTGCCGCTCTGCGCACCGGCGCGGTGGTGCCGCCCGTCGCTGTGCAGCAGCACCCCTGGCGCGAACGGCAGCAGCACCAGGCCCTCCAGACCGGGCGTCAGCCGCA
>DASTDN010000521.1:0-11779 GCA_035710365.1 Streptomyces sp.
GGCGAGCCGGTGCTTGAGTGCCTGGAATCCGCCGACGGGCCGGTTGAACTGCTTGCGTTCCTTCACGTGCCGCACGGTCTCGGCCAGCGCCCATTCGGCGAGGCCGAGTTGCTCGGAGGCGAGCAGTCCGGCCCCCGCGCGCAGGGCGCGGCGCACGGCGGGTGCGGCGTCGCCGAGCCGGCGGCCCGGGGTGCCGTCGAGGGTGACGGTGGCGACGGGCCGGGTCAGGTCGAGCGAGACCTGCGGGGTGACGGTCGCGGCGCCGGACTCCACCGCGTACAGGCCGCCGTCGTCGGCGGGTACGAGGAGGACGTCGGCGACGGCCGCGTCCGCGATGCCGGTCAGTTCGCCGTGCAGCGTGCCGTCCGTGACGCGAACGGCCGTGAGGGGACCGCCCGGGGCGACGTGCAGGCCGACGGCGAGGGCGGCGACGCGGCGGCCGGAGGCGAGTGCGCCGAGCAGGTCGGCACCGCCGCTCGCGAGCAGCGCCTCGGTGGCGACGACGGCGCTGGTCAGATACGGCACGGGGGCGACGGAGCGGCCGAGTTCCTCCAGGACGACGGCGGCCTCGCGGTGCGAGGCGCCCTGGCCTCCGAGGTCCTCGGGCACCAGGAGTCCCGCGAGTCCCATGCCGTCGGTGAGCAGGGTCCACAGGGCCGGGTCGTGGGGCGTGTCCGTCTCGGCGCGCGCGAGGACGCCCGCCGGCTCGCAGTGGCCGGTGAGGAGGCCGCGCAGGGCGGCGCGGAGCGCGTCCTCCTCCTCCGAGTACAGCAGGTCGGTCATCGGGCGAGGTCCTTCCAGGCGACGTCCTTGTCGGTGCGCGGCTCGCCGGGCAGGCCCAGGACGCGCTCGGCGACGATGTTCAGCAGGATCTCGCTGGTCCCGCCCTCGATGCTGTTGCCCTTGGCGCGCAGGTAGCGGTAGCCGGCGTCGCGGCCGGTGAAGTCGACCAGTCCGGGGCGGCGCATCGTCCAGTCGTCGTAGAGGAGGCCCTCCGCGCCGCGCAGTTCCACTTCCAGGCCGCTGATCTCCTGGTTGAGGCGGGCGAAGGCGAGCTTCATGCCGGCGCCCTCGGGGCCGGGCTGTCCGACGGCGAGTTGCTGGCGCAGGCGTTCGCCGGCGAGGCGGACGACCTCGGCGTCGACCCAGAGTTTCAGCAGCCGCTGGTGCAGGTCGTGGGTGCGCAGCGCGGGGCGTTCGCGCCAGGTCCTGGCGACCGGGCCGATCATGCCGCCCTCGCGGGGCAGCCGCATGCCGCCGATGGCGACACGTTCGTTGTTGAGGGTGGTCCCGGCGACCCGCCAGCCGTCGCCGGTGTCGCCGACGCGGCGGGAGTCGGGGATGCGGACGCCGGTGAGGAAGACCTCGTTGAACTCGGCCTCGCCGGTGATCTGGCGCAGCGGCCTGACCTCCACGCCCGGGTCGGTCATGTCGCACACGAAGTAGGTGATGCCGCGGTGCTTGGGCACGTCCGGGTCGGTGCGGGCGATGAGGATGGCCCAGCGGGCGACGTGGGCGCCGGACGTCCACACCTTCTGGCCGTCGACCACCCAGTCGTCGCCCTCGCGGACGGCGCGGGTGCCGAGGGCGGCGAGGTCGGAGCCGGCGCCGGGTTCGCTGAACAACTGGCACCACACCTCCTCGCCGGTCCACAGGGGCCGCAGGAAGGTGCGCTTCTGCTCCTCGGTGCCGTGGCGCAGGATGGTCGGGGCGGCCATGCCGAGGCCGATGCCGATGCGGCGCGGGTCGTTGTCGGGTGCCCCGGCGGCCTCCAATTCGGCGTACACGGCGGTCTGCAGGGACCGGGCGGCGCCGAGTCCGCCGAGACCCTCGGGGAAGTGCACCCAGGCGAGCCCGGCGTCGAAGCGGGCGCGCAGGAAGTCGAGGCGGCCGGTCGTCGCGGGCGGGTGCGCGGCCAGGAGTTCGCGGGTGCGGCGGCGCAGTTCACCGGCGTCGGTCATGCCGCTGCCTCCGCGGGCCCGCCGACGACGGCGATGCGGCCGGTGGAGAGGCCGTCGGCGACCTTCTGCACGGCCGCCGCGGCACCGCCCAGCGGCACGCGCTCGCTCACCAGTGGCCTGACGGCACCCCGCGCGGCCAGCTCGGTGAGCTTCCGGTGGCAGCGCAGCACCAGTTCAGGATTCCGGGTGGCGTACAG
The DNA here is from genome assembly GCA_035710365.1 of Streptomyces sp. Taxonomy (GTDB): domain Bacteria; phylum Actinomycetota; class Actinomycetes; order Streptomycetales; family Streptomycetaceae; genus Streptomyces. Next base: position 2,159 of record DASTDN010000521.1, read on the forward strand.
GCCCCAGTGCAGTCCCATGATCGAGTAGTTCTTCACCAGGGCGTGGTTGAGCGCGGGGCTCGGGACGGTGCCGCTGGCGAACCCGACGACGACGATGCGCCCCTCGAAGGCGGCGAGCTTGGCGGACTGGGCGTAGGCCGCGCCGCCGACGGGGTCGTAGATCACGTCGGCGCCCCGGCCGCCGGTGGCCTCCTTGACGGCGGCGACGACGTCCTCGCGGTGGCGGTCGACGACGACGTCGCAGCCCAGTTCTCGCGCCACGGCGGCCTTGCCCGCTCCGCCGACGACGCCGACGACCATCGCGCCGGCCGCCTTGCCGAGCTGCACCGCGGCGCTGCCGACGCCTCCGGCGGCGGCGTGCACCAGCAGCGTCTCGCCGGCCTCCAGCCGGGCCCGGCGGTGCAGTCCGAACCAGCCCGTCTGGTAGCCGATGTGCAGGGCCGCGGCCTCGGCGTCGTCCAGGGCGTCCGGGGCGGGCAGCAGGGCGGCGGCGTCCGCGACGGCGTACTCGGCGAAGCCGCCGTACGGCAGCACCGGGTTGGCGATCACCCGGCGCCCGTCCTCGGTCTCGCCGCAGATCTCCACGCCGGGCGTGAACGGCAGCGGCGGCCTGACCTGGTACTGGCCCCGGCACATCAGCGCGTCGGGGAAGTTGATGTTGGCGGCGCGCACCCTCAGCAGGACCTGGCCGTCGCCCGGTGCCGGTGGCGCCACGTCCGCGAGGCGCATCACCTCGTGCGGCTCGCCGTTCTCGTGCACTTGCCATGCCTGCATGCGGTGCCTCCCACGGGACTGCGTCGACGGTCCTCGCCGACTGCGTGCGTCGTCCGACCGGTCCTTCGCATACTAAGCGGTCGCTTGCCCGTCGGGAAACCGCCGTGCGGAGGCGAGGCCGACCACCGTCCGGGCCAAGGACGACCGCCATGGGAACCGAGGACGACCACCGTGGAGACCGGGCCGACCGCCGTGCGGACCGAGGCCGACCGTTCGTGGGGACCGGGCCGACGGGGGGCCCGCCCCGTTCCGGAGGGCCGTCCGCCTGCCGCCCGCCTGCCGTCCGTCACGGCCGCTTCGGCCTGGCCCGTACGTGCATCCGCTCGCCCTGCGGGCCGAAGAGGCTGAGGAACTCCACGGGCCCCTCCCCCGTCGATCCGAACCAGTGCGGCACCCGCGTGTCGAACTCCGCGGCCTCCCCGGCCGTGAGCACCACGTCGTAGTCGCCGAGCACCATGCGGAGCCTCCCGGACAGCACGTAGAGCCACTCGTGGCCCTCGTGCGTCCGCGGGTCGGGTTCCTCGGTGCGCCGCGGCAGGAGGACCTTGTACGCCCGGAGTCCGCCGGGCCTGCGGGTGAGCGGCCAGTAGGTGCGGCCGTGCCGGACCAGGGGCTCGGACCGCACCCGCGGATCACCCACGGGCGGGGCCCCGACCAGCTCGTCCAGCGGCACCCGGTGGGCCCGCGCGATCGGCAGCAGCAGCTCCAGGGCGGGCCTGCGCAGCCCCGACTCCAGCCGCGAGAGCGTGCTCACCGAGATGCCGGTCGCCTCGGACAGCCCGGCCAGGGTGACGCCGCGCTCCTTGCGGATGCCCCGCAGCCGGGGCCCGACCCCCGCCAGGACTTCCTCCGTCGCCGTTTCCTCAGTCATCCGGCCATTTTGCGTTCCCGGCAAACCCGTTTGTCCATGCGGCACGTCCTCCCGGTGGCGGCGCCGGGCGGCGGGGCGGTGTCCAGGTGTGACCCGGCCCTCTCCGGTGCACTCTGACTGCATGCTGCTGACCCGGCTGGCCGACGTGTCCCGGAAGGTCGCCGCCACCTCGGCGCGGTCCCGGAAGACCGAGCTGCTCGCGGAGCTGTTCCGGGAGGCGGAGCCCGACGACGTGCCGATCGTCATCCCGTACCTGGCGGGACGGCTGCCGCAGGGGCGGATCGGCGTCGGCTGGAAGGCGCTGGGCCGGCCGGTGGAACCGGCCGCCGCCCCCCGGCTCACCGTCCGCGAGGTGGACGCCCGGCTCACCGAGCTGGACGCGCTGTCCGGCCCCGGTTCCCAGGCGGAGCGGGCCGGGCTGGTGGGCGAGCTGATGGGCGCCGCCACCGGGGACGAGCAGCGGTTCCTGCTCGGGCTGCTGACCGGCGAGGTGCGCCAGGGCGCGCTGGACGCCGTGGCGGTGGAGGGTCTGGCGCGGGCGACCGGGGCTGCGGCGACCGCGGTACGGCGGGCCGTAATGCTCGCGGGCTCGCTGCAGGAGGTCGCCGCGGCGCTGCTCGCGGACGGCCCGCCGGCCCTGGACCGGTTCCGGCTGACGGTGGGCCGCCCGGTGCTGCCGATGCTGGCGCGCTCCGCGTCCTCGGTCGCCGAGGCCGTCGGAAAACTGGGCGCCTGCGCCGTGGAGGAGAAGCTCGACGGCATCCGCGTCCAGGTGCACCGGGACGGCGACACCGTGCGCGTCCACACCCGCACCCTCGACGACATCACCGGCCGGCTGCCCGAGGTGCGGGCCGCGGCGCTGGAACTGCGCGGGCAGCGGTTCGTGCTGGACGGCGAGGTGATCTCCTTCGACGCCGACGGCAGGCCCCGCTCGTTCCAGGAGACCGCCGGGCGGGTCGGCTCGCGCACGGACGTCGCCACGGCGGCCCGGCAGGTACCCGTCTCCCCCGTCTTCTTCGACGTGCTGTCCGTCGACGGCCGCGACCTGCTCGACCTGCCGCTGACCGGCCGGCACGCCGAACTGGCGCGGCTGGTGCCCGAGCCGATGCGGGTGCGCCGCACCCTCGTCCTGGGGCCCGGGGACGTGGGCGCCGCGGAGCAGTTCCTCGCCGAGACGCTGGAGCGCGGCCACGAGGGCGTCGTCGTCAAGGGCCTCGACGCCGCCTACAGCGCCGGCCGGCGCGGCGCGTCCTGGCTCAAGGTCAAGCCCGTGCACACCCTGGACCTGGTGGTGCTGGCCGCCGAATGGGGCCACGGCCGCCGCACCGGCACCCTGTCCAACCTGCACCTGGGCGCCCGCACCGCCGACGGCGGCTTCGCCATGCTCGGCAAGACCTTCAAGGGCATGACCGACGCGATGCTCGCCTGGCAGACCGGCCGGCTGCGGGACCTGGCCGTCGAGGAGCACCGCTGGGGCGTGACCGTACGCCCCGAACTCGTCGTCGAGATCGCCTACGACGGACTGCAGCGCTCCACCCGCTACCCGGCCGGCGTCACCCTCCGCTTCGCCCGCGTGCTCCGCTACCGCGAGGACAAGCGCCCCTCGGAGGCCGACACCGTGGAGACGCTGCTCGCGGCGCACCCCGGGGCGGGCCCGCGGTGACCCCCGGCCGCGGCGCCCGCAGCGCGGGCCTGCTCCTGTACCGCCGCCCCGCCGGATCCAGGGACGGCTCCGAGGTGCTGCTCGGCCACATGGGCGGCCCGTACTTCGCCCGCCGGGAGGCCGGGGCGTGGACGGTCCCCAAGGGCGAGTACCCACCGGACGAACCCGCCTGGGACGCGGCGCGCCGGGAGTTCCGGGAGGAGCTGGGGCTGGCGCCGCCGGACGGCCCGGCGCTCTGGCTGGGCGAGGTCCGCCAGCGCGGCGGCAAGACCGTCACCGCGTGGGCCGTGGAGGGCGACCTCGACCCGGCGGCCGTGACACCCGGGACGTTCACGATGGAGTGGCCGCCGCACTCGGGGCGGACACGGGAGTTCCCCGAGCTGGACCGGGTGGCGTGGCTCGGCCTGGAACGGGCGCGCGAGGTGATCGTCACCGCGCAGGCCGCGTTTCTCGACCGGCTCGCGGAGCACTCGCCGTAGCGGGGCTTTCCCCCCGGGGGCGCCCGGGACGCCCCGCCGGCCGTACCGCGTTGCGGGGTCCGCCCTCGCGCGCGAAGGTCGGAGACACGGCCCGCTCCGAGGAAGGACAGCCATGCCCATCGCGACGGTGAACCCGGCGAACGGTGAGACGCTCAGGACGTACGAGGCCATGGGCGAGGACGAGATCGAGCGCAGGCTCCAACTCGCCGAGGCCACCTTCCGCACGTACCGCACGACCGGCTTCGACGAGCGCGCCCGGCTGCTGCGGCAGGCCGCCGACCTGCTGGACAAGGACCAGCGGGAGCTGGGACTGCTGATCACCACCGAGATGGGCAAGCCGGTCACGCAGGCCCGCGCCGAGGTCGCCAAGTGCGCCAGGGCGATGCGCTGGTACGCCGACCACGCCCCCGGCCTGCTCGCCGACGAGGAGCCCTCGCAGGCCGACGTGCGCGACTCGGGCGCCTCACGCGTCCGGGTCCGGTACCGGCCGCTGGGCCCGGTGCTCGCGGTGATGCCGTGGAACTTCCCGCTCTGGCAGGTGATCCGGTTCGCCGCGCCGGCGCTGATGGCGGGCAACGTGGGCCTGCTCAAGCACGCCTCGAACGTCCCGCAGACCGCCCTGTACCTGGAGGACCTGTTCCACCGGGCGGGCTTCACCGAGGGCTGCTTCCAGACCCTGCTGATCGGTTCGGCGGCCGTCGACGACGTCCTGCGCGACGAACGCGTGAAGGCAGCCACCCTCACCGGCAGCGAACCCGCGGGCCGCGCGGTCGCCTCCGCCGCCGGGGAGATGATCAAGAAGACGGTGCTGGAGCTGGGCGGCAGCGACCCGTTCGTGGTGATGCCCTCGGCCGACCTCGACCGGGCCGCCGGGGTCGCGGTCACCGCGCGGGTGCAGAACACCGGGCAGTCCTGCATCGCCGCCAAGCGGTTCATCGTGCACACCGACGCCTACGACACCTTCGCCGAGCGGTTCGTCGCCGGCATGAACGCCCTCAGGGTCGGCGACCCGGCCGACGAGGAGACCGAGGTGGGGCCGCTGGCCAGTGAGCAGGGCCGGGCGGACCTGGAGGAGCTGGTGGACGACGCGGTGCGATCGGGCGCCGAGGTGCTGTGCGGCGCGCGGCGCCCCGACGGGCCCGGCTGGTACTACCCGCCGACCGTCCTCGCCGGCGTCACCCGCGAGATGCGCGTCCACCGCGAGGAGGCCTTCGGGCCGGTCGCCACCCTGTACCGGGCCGCCGACCTGGACGAGGCCGTGCTGATCGCCAACGACACGCCGTTCGGTCTCAGTTCCAACGTGTGGACCCGCGAGGACAACGAAGTGGACCGGTTCGTGCGGGACCTGGAGGCGGGCAGCGTGTTCGTCAACGGGATGACCGCCTCCCACCCGGCGCTCCCGTTCGGCGGGGTGAAGCGGTCGGGGTACGGGCGTGAGCTGTCCGGGCACGGAATCAGGGAGTTCTGCAACATCACCACGGTATGGCACGGAGCGTGAGCGTTCCGCGACTACCATCCCCTTTGTGAACCGCGAAGTGACCCTGCCTCTGATCGTCGACGACCGCGGGACCCTGCAGGTGTCCGCGGGCGACGTGAGCAAGCTGCTGCGCACGGTGGGCGCCCGGTGGCTGCGCCTGGTGGAGACCGGCGAGGAGGCACTCGACGAGGACACGGTCGCGGCCCTGACGATCGAGCTGGCGAAGCTGGCCGACCGGATCGACGTGGCCTGCATCGCGCACAGCAGCGGCCGCACGACCTGAGCACCGGTCACCCCACCCGCGCCAGCTCCGCCCAGAACAGGGACTCGTAGTACTGGACCAGACGGCCGTACCGCTGCGCCCGGCGCTCGTCGAGGCGGCCGGTGTCCAGGTCGCGCCGGACGGCCGCCGTCGCCGTCCGGTCCAGGCCGGGCGCCGGAGCGGCGAAGAAGTCGAAGAAGCCGCAGGCCTCGTCGGTGAGGCCGTAGTGCTCGCGCAGCGCGCGGGCGATCGTCGCGCAGTAGCCGCCCCAGGCGGCGAAGTTGGCGGTCAGGGCCACGACGACCTCGGCGGGTGAGCCGTTCAGCGCGAGCCAGGCGACGTACGCCGGGTAGGCCTGACAGCCCGGCAGCGGCTCGTGGTCGCGCGCCCGGGGCCCGTCCGCGCCGCAGGCCGCGGCGAACGCCTCCAGCCGCTCGGCCGCCACGGTCTCGCCCTCGGCCAGGGCGGTGAAGAACGCGGCGGCCTCCGGGGCGTCCTCGTCGGCGGAGCGCCGCGCGAGGTGGAGGAAGGAGCGGTGGTCCGCGGCGATCACACAGCGCTGCTCCAGGGCCAGGGCCGCGAGCACAGTGTCCCGGCCGGCGGTGCCGCCGGCGATCAGCGGGAGCAGCGGGTTGGCCTCCGGGCCGGGTGTGAGCCGGCGGGTCGCCGTGTCCAGCACCTGACGGGCGGTCGGGGTCATCGCTGCCTCCCTGGGGCCGTGCGGGCGGACCCGCGCGGGGGCCCTCACTCCCGACCTTGGCACGGGCCCACCGGGATGGAGTATTCCGGCGCGAGTTCGGTCGCCCCGGCGGGTGATCGTGGGAGAGACCACTCTCCGAACCCATCCTCTCCGGACCGGGGGACGAAGGGGCTCTGGACGCGAAAGCAGGCACAGTTCATGGCGACTTTGTGCAAACCCTCGGTGTCCGTTCCCGAGCACGTGATCACGATGGAGGAAACCCTCGAGCTGGCGCGGGACCGCCACGCCGGCCACCCGCAGCTCCCCCTGGCGCTCCGGCTCATCGAGAACACCGGTGTGCGCACCCGGCGCATCGTGCAGCCCATCGAGGAGACGCTGAAGCACCCGGGCTTCGAGGAGCGCAACAAGCTCTACGAGGCCGAGGCCAAGGCCCGCGTCCCCGCGGTGGTGCAGCGCGCCCTCGACGACGCGGAGCTGCTCACCACCGACATCGACGTGATCATCTACGTGTCGTGCACGGGCTTCATGATGCCCGCGCTGACGGCCTGGATGATCAACTCGATGGGCTTCGACAGCACGACCCGGCAGATACCCATGGCCCAGCTCGGCTGTGCCGCGGGCGGTGCCGCGGTCAACCGGGCGCACGACTTCTGCTCGGCCTACCCGGACGCCAACGCGCTGATCGTGGCCTGCGAGTTCTGCTCGCTGTGCTACCAGCCCACCGACATCGGCGTGGGTTCGCTGCTGTCCAACGGCCTGTTCGGCGACGGCATCGCCGCGGCCGTGGTCCGCGGGCGCGGCGGCGAAGGCATCCTGCTGGAGCGCAACGGCTCGTACCTGATCCCCAAGACCGAGGAGTGGATCATGTACGACGTGCGGGCCACCGGCTTCCACTTCCTGCTGGACAAGCGGGTGCCCGGCACGATGGAGCCGCTCGCCCCGGCCCTGCGGGAACTGGCCGGGCAGCACGGCTGGGACGCCTCCGACCTGGACTTCTACATCGTCCACGCGGGCGGGCCTCGCATCCTGGACGACCTGAGCACCTTCCTCGGCGTCGACGCGCACGCGTTCCGGTTCAGCCGGGCCACGCTCACCGAGTACGGAAACATCGCGAGCGCGGTCGTCCTGGACGCGCTGCGGCGGCTGTTCGAGGAGGGCGGCGCCGAACACGGGGCGCGCGGCCTGCTCGCCGGGTTCGGGCCCGGCATCACCGCGGAGATGGCGCTGGGCCGCTGGCAGCGCGCCGCCGAGAGGACGAAGGTGCGGGTGGCATGACCGAGGAGACGCTCACCGGACCCCTGCCGCCGGTACGGAACTGGCCGGCGCTCGACCTGCCGGGCACGGACTTCGACCCGGTGCTGCGGGAGCTGATGGCCGAGGGCCCGGTCACCCGCATCTCGCTGCCCAACGGCGAGGGCTGGGCCTGGCTGGTGACCCGGCACGACGACGTGCGCCTGGTCACCAACGACCCGCGCTTCGGCCGTGAGGCCGTGATGGACCGGCAGGTCACCCGGCTCGCCCCGCACTTCATCCCGGCGCGCGGCGCGGTCGGCTTCCTGGACCCGCCGGACCACACCCGGCTGCGCCGCACCGTCGCCGCCGCCTTCACGGCCCGGGGCGTGGAGCGGGTGCGGGAGAAGTCCCGCCGGGTGCTGGAGGGCCTGGTCGGGGCGATGCTGTCGCAGGGCCCGCCCGCCGACCTCACGTCCGCCGTGCTGGGCCCGTTCCCGATCGCCGTGATCTGCGAACTGATGGGCGTGCCGGCCGCCGGGCGGGAGACCATGCACACCTGGACGCAGCTCATCCTGTCCTCCGCGCACGGCGCCGACGTCAGCGAACGCGCCAAGCGGGAGATGGGCGCGTACTTCTCCGGCCTGATCGCCCGGCGGGAGTCCGCCACCGGTGAGGACGTCGCGTCGCTGCTGGGCGCGGCCGTGGGGCGCGGCGAGATCACCCTGGACGAGGCGGTGGGACTGGCGGTGCTGCTGCAGATCGGCGGCGAGGCGGTCACCAACAACAGCGGCCAGATGTTCCACGTGCTGCTGACCCGCCCGGAGCTGGCACGGCGGCTGCGCGAGGACCCGGGGATCAGGCCGCGCGCGGTGGACGAGCTGCTGCGCTGGATCCCGCACCGCAACGCGGTCGGCCTGTCGCGGATCGCGCGGGAGGACGTGGAGATCCGGGGCGTGCTCGTCCGGGCGGGCGACGCGGTGTACGTGTCGTACCTGGCCGCGAACCGCGACCCCGAGGTGTTCCCCGACCCCGACGGGATCGACGTCACGCGCAGCCCGAACCCGCATGTGTCCTTCGGTTTCGGCCCGCACTACTGCCCCGGCGCCATGCTGGCCCGGCTGGAGTCGGAGCTGCTGGTGGGCACGCTCCTGGACCGGGTGCCGACGCTGCGGCTCGCGGTCCCGCCGCAGGAGGTTCCGTTCCGCAGGGGCGCGCTGATCCGCGGCCCGGAGGCCCTGCCGGTGACGTGGTGAGGCCGCGGTGACGGCGACGGAGGGACTGCTGGTGCCGCCCGGCCACGGCCGGGTCGTGGCCGCACCGGCCCAGCACGTCACCTTCAAGGTGACCGGCTCCCACTCGCGGGCGGCCTCCACCTTCGAGGTGGTGGTCCCGCCGGGATTCGACGTGGGCGCCCATGTGCACGCGCGCAGCGAGGAGTTGTTCTACGTGCTGGAGGGCGAGCTGGACGTACTCGCCTTCGAGCCGCGCGTCCGCACCCCGGACGACTGGCGCGCCTGGCGCTCCCCGTCGGGCAGACGCGCGGTCCGGGCCACGCCCGGCACGGTGATCGTGATCCCGCCGGGCTGCCCGCACGCGTTCGCGAATCCGACGGGCGCCCCGGCGAAGATGTTCTTCCAGGCGTCCCCGCCCCCGGACCACGAGCGCTACTTCGAGGAGCTGCTGGAGATCCTGGGGAGCGGGGGCCCGCCGGACCACGAGGCCATCGCGGCCCTGCGGGCGAAGTACGACATCGAACAGCTCACGCCGCTCCGGCACCGCTGAGGGTCAGCGGATCGGCATGCCCGCCAGCGTCCGGGCGATCACCAGGCGCTGGATCTCGCTCGTGCCCTCGAAGATCGTGTAGATCGCGCTGTCGCGGTGCATGCGCTCGACGGGGTACTCGCGGGTGTAGCCGTTGCCGCCGAGGATCTGGACGGCCTGGGCGGTGACCTTCTTGGCGGTCTCGCTCGCGAACAGCTTGGACATCGAGCCCTCGGCCGCCGTGAAGGGCTTGCCGTTGACCGCCATCCAAGAGGCGCGCCACACCAGCAGGCGGGCGGCGTCGACGGCGGTGCGCATGTCGGCGAGCTGGAAGGCGACGCCCTGGTTGTCGATGATGGGTCGGCCGAACTGCTCGCGGGTCCTGGCGTAGTCGAGGGCGA
>DASTDN010000522.1:0-5375 GCA_035710365.1 Streptomyces sp.
CGGGCCCGCGAAAGGACGACCGATGACGACGACAGCCGTTCCGACGCCCGCCGCCCTGGCGGTGCCGAAGCCGCCCCCGGCGCCGGCGTTCGACCGCCACCGCTGGACCGAAGCCGTCCTGTCCAGCCGGATCCACCCCAACGCGAAGCTGACCGCGCTCGTCCTGGCCCACTGCGTGGACACCGCCGGGCACCTGCCGGCCGGCGGCCGCCAGCAGCAGGCCGAGCGGATGGCCACCCGCACCTCACTGTCCCCGAGCCAGGTCCGCATCAGCCTGAAGGTCCTGGAGATGCGCGGCTTCATCGAACGCCCCTGCCTCGACACGTGGACGCCGCAGCAACTGGTCCGGCCGGTCACGCTGCGCATTCCGCCCGCGGCCGCCGGGCCCGCATCCGCCCCGCGGCCGCCGGGCGACCGGCCCCAGCAGTAACCGCCGCACACCCCTTCTCTCCGGCGGCGACCAGCTCGCCGCCGGGCCCCACCTCACCCCCAAGGACCTCGTGTCTGCGCTGCCCGCCGCCGCCGAGCCCCGCCACCCCCGTGGCGGGGCCGGTGGTGCTGCCCCGGCGCAGCAGACCGCACCGCCGCCCTGGCACCGGCAGAAGGTCAAGATCCCCATGCGGGTCTGGGGGAGCGGGCACTACTCGCCCGGCGCCGTGACCGTGCACGCGCAGATCACCGCACTCGCCCAGCGGACCGAGGGCTGCAGCGCCGCCGTGGCCACCCTCGCCCGCTACCTGGGCATGTCCAAGCGGACCTGCGAGCGGTTCCTCTCCGAGCTCACCGCGCCCGGCCCCGAGGACGTCCCCGAGCTCATCACCGTCCGCCGTACGGGCCCTGACGGCGACGGCGACACCGCGCTGCGCCGTACCCGGCCCGTGCGCCGGACCGAGCGCTTCGCGTACGTACCCGTCACTGCGGCGAAGACGCTGCGCCCGGCCCTGTTCGTCCTGTACTGCGCGCTGACCTACGCCACGGCCACCCGTACGCCCGTGACGGCCGCCGAGCTCGCCGAAGTCCTGGCCGTCACCGAGCGGTCCGCACGCCGCATGACCGACGAACTCGAGTGCCTCGGGTGGATCACCGTGCACCGCCGCGCCGGCGCCCACGGCCGCCACGACTACGACGTCCACGACCACCCCCTGCACTCCGTCCCCGCCGAGCCGGGGCGACCGGACACAGATGGCGGATCGGGTGCGAGCACGGATGGCGGATCCCTCGCGATCAAGGAAGACGCTGGACTGACTGACGTTGAGAAACCGCCTACTGCCGTCGTGGGTATCCGCCGCAGGCGACCTACAGCAACCAGCGCGCGCGATGCGGTCCTCGACACGTTCGGCCGCCGCGCAGGCCTCGACCTCACCCCCGGCCGGTGGCAGGCCGTGTGGCAAATCCTCGGGCCCGTCCGCGGTGAACTGGCGGCCCTGACCGGCTGGGAGTGGCAGCGCCTCGTGACCGGCATCCTGCGCCAGGTCGACCAGGGCACCGCAGCCGAGCGCCTGGCCGACCGGATCGGACGCCGCTACGCCACCATGCGCACCAGCGACACCGACGACGCCGGACGGATGCGGTCCTTCGCCCGCTGGCTCATCGGCGCCGCGCTGGTGCGCCACGGCTGCGCCGACCCGCGCTGCGAGAGCGGCGTCATCTGGGGCACCGACCCCGACGACCACGAGGCCGGCCGCGACTGCCGCACCTGCGCGTACACCAGGGAGACCGCCGAAGCACGGGCCCGGCAGCACGCCGAACTCGCCGCCCGGGAGCAGCAGACGGCCGCCCGACGCGGGCACCAGGCCGCGCCGCAGCAGGCCCCCGACGCCCCCTGCCCCGCCCCGCCCGGGCCCGCCGCGCCCCCGGACCGCCCCGCACCTCCCGGCGCCCCTGCGGCCGCACCGGAACGCCCCGTGGGGCCCCCGCCGGTGCCGGGCGGCTGGAGAGCCCTCGTCGCCCGGGAACGCCCCGACGACGCCGCCCGCACCTACCGCGACCGCTGGAAGGGCGACCACGCCCGCCACCTCCCGCCCACCGGCACCTGACCGAGAGGACCCGCCCTGCGATGTACCCGACACCACGCCCGCCCGCCCCCAACGGCCCCAGCCGCTGCCCCCGCTGCCTGGCACCCGTCATCTGGTGCACCACCGTGAACAAGCGCTCCCAGATGATCGACGCTCAGCGCGACCCGAGCGGCAACCAGGCCGTCCGCCAGGACCACACCGGCCGCTGGCTCGTACGCCAGATCACCAAGGACAGGCCCACACCCGAGGCCGGCGAGCACCTCCACCAGCCCCACATTGCGACCTGCACCGCCGCCCCGGCCCGGCCCGCCCGCCGGGCCCCCGCCGCCCGCCGCCGCACCGGCGTCCGCCCCGCCCCCTGGCAGCAGCGATGACCACCCCACCCGCACAGGAGCCAGCCACCATGCCCACCACCAGCCCCCAACAGCCTCGCCAGGGCCCGCAGTTCTTCATCGCGGCCGCCATCGAGGACTGGTGGGTACTCACCGACCCCGCCGCCCCCTTCGATCCCCGGCCCGTCGCCGAGCGCGTCGAGCAGTACCTGCTCGGCTCCGGCTACTACATCGCCCCCGACGCCGACACCTGCGACGCCTCCCACGCCACCGGCATCGGCGCTGTCGGACCGTGCGTCCTGCACCGCGACCACGACGGCCCCGTCCACCGGGACGCCACCGGCGCCACCTGGTGGCAGCACCCGCCCCGCACCCGGCCCTCCCGCGCCGCAACAGCCGTCCTCGCCGCCCTCGTCCCGACCTGCCTCACCGGCACCGCGGCCGCCCTCGCCTACGGCAACTGGGGATGGGCCGTCACCGGCGCGGCCGGCTTCGGCGTCCTCGGCTGCGCGCTGCTCGACGCCATCTCCACGCGGCGCCGCGGGGAGCGGACGTGACCCCGCACCAGGTCCTCACCGTCGCCGTGATCGGCGGCGCCACCGCCCTGCTCGGCCTCATCTGCCTCACCGGACTCGCCGTCATCGTCTACCGCACCGCCGCCCGCATCACCGACGCCGCCGACCGCCGCCGCGACCTCGCCACCTGCCGCGCCATCCACGCCCTCAGCAACAGCAGACACCCCACGGAGAAGTGACCCATGCCCCACCCCGAGAAGCTCGTCCGCGACCAGGTGCCCACGACTCCCCACGCCGGCTGGACGTTCAAACAGGTGCAGCCCAGCGCCGTGCCCGCGCTGCTCACGGCGAAGCTCACCGAAGAGACCGTCGAACTGCGGCGCGCCCTTGCCGCAGGGAACCGCCGGGACATCGCCGACGAGGCCGCGGACGTACTGGAGGTGCTGACCGCGCTCACCGGCCGGCACGGCGTGGCCTGGGAGGACGTCCAGGCCGCGGCGAAGGCCAAGCGCGAGTCGCGCGGCGGGTTCAACGAGGGATGGGTCGGCATCTGCGAGACGCCCGCCGAGAACGAGGCCGAGCACTGCGCGCACTGCGGTCGGGCCATCAGCCGTGTGACCGGCACGCTCGCCGCCTGGTGGGTTCACAACCCGGGCGGCAACACGATTTGCGACCCGCAGCAGGCAGCGAACAGCCCCCGCGCCACGCCGCCCGCCGCCGGGCGACAGGACAGGGCACCGGCATGACCGAGCTTGCGCACACCGAGTACCTGTACGAGCTGTGGGACGCCAACTGGGACGACGGCCCCCTCGGCAACTACCAGATTCGCCGCCACAAGATCACGAAGAAGACCCCGAAACGGATCTACTTCACGTACGGCAACGGCCGGACCGGCTACGTCGACCGGCAGAAGATCGAGGCCGACGGCGAGATCTACCCGGCTACACGCTGCGCCGCCTGCACCTGTCCCCGCCGGAGATCCCCCACCAGACGAAACGGGCCTCCCTGGCGGAGCTGAAGCAGGCGATGGCCGACGCCCACCCGGACCGCGGCGGCAGCGCCGAGGCGTTCATCGCCGCGCGGCGAACGTACAAGACGGCGAAGGCACGGCAGGACGAGGCGCAGCCGTGACCCGTCCCCGCTGCCCCTGTCCACGAGCTCCCCACCGTCGCTCGCATCACCGCTCCTGACACAGCCAGAGGCACCCCGCCCGAGTCGCTCAACGGCAGAAGCACCCGTCTTAAACACGGGCCGGTGCGGGTTCGAATCCCGCCTCGGGCACCACCCGCTCCACCAACCCCAAGGACGATCATGACGGAACAGACCGAGCCCGCCACCGGCCCCGGCGCGACGTACACACCGGACTGGCAGTGCATCGTCAACGGCCTCTCAGCCGACCTGGAAGAGGAACGCGAAGCCCACCGGGCCTGGCGCCGGAACGCCGAAGCCGCGCGCGCCGACATCGCCCGCTACGAGGACGTGCAGGGCGAGATGAACGAGCGGGCTGTTGACCTCACCCGCCGCGCCGAGGAATACAAGCAGGACCGGGACCAGGTCGCCGCCGTGCTCGCCGAGGTGCTGCGCCACTTCGTGCACAAGGGCCACCCCGGGAAGCCATGCCTGTCGTCCGGGTGGGTCAGCGCGACGACCGTGGACCGGTGGCGCAGCGTCCTCCAACGCTGCGCCGGCCCAGCCGACGCAGGGGTGGCAGCCCTGCCCGTGCCCCTCGACCCGGCCGCCGTGCTGGAGAGCGCCGCGACCGCCCTGGACGCGCAGACATGCACCTGCGGATGCCGCCGCGGCGCCGAGTTCCTCCGGGACCGCGCCGCCGCCCTCCGAGCCACCCTCGACAGCGCCCAGCCCGCCGGGCAGTGAGCACGCCATGACCATCGCCGCCCTGCTCCGGCTCCTCGACGAGATCGACGCCCAGGGCGGCCCCGACGCAGCCCGGCAAGGCCGCCTCCACCTCCACGACCACCAGGAAGCAGCACCTGAGATGACGCAGCCCGCACCCCAGACACCCCCCGCCCCCGAGCCCGGCGCGCCCGGAATCCCCGCCGGCCAGCTCCTCGCCTGGGCCGACGCCCACACCGACCCCGCCGTACAGGCCGAGGCCGCCCGCGCCCGCGAACTCCTCACCAGCCTGCGGACCCGGCACGCCGCCGACCAGGAACTCGCCGCCATCACCACCGAGGCCGAGCAACTGCAGAAGCGCCTCGCCCAGCTCCAGGCCCGCCAGGCCGAACTGGCGCCGCCGAAGGCCAAGAAGAGGACGTCGCCGTCCTACCCCAGCGCGGAGATCCGCGCCTGGGCGAAAGAGGCCGGCGTGAGCTGCCCGGCCGTCGGCCGCGTCCCCACCGCCGTGATCGACGCCTGGCGCAAGGCCACCCACCCGAACCCGTGAACCCCCTTCGCGCGCGCCTGCGATCGCGCGCGCGGAACGCAGGCGCGTACACGCGCGCGACACACCCCACCCGCTCACGAACACCCGGAGCCCTCATGATCCTGCGCCC
>DASTDN010000523.1:0-22640 GCA_035710365.1 Streptomyces sp.
AAACCCAGCCGCATGACCGTGAGGGTCAGCTCTGACATTGCCCCCGGATCACCCTTCGGCTTGCCTGTAGATAACGGTGGTACTGCCCACGACGATCCGTGAGCCGTCGCGGAGCGTAGCGCGGGTGGTGTGCTGCCCGTCCACCACGATGCCGTTGGTGGACCCGAGATCCTGGATCGTCGGGGGTGTTCCGGTCCGGATCTCGCAGTGCCGGCGGGAGACGCCGGGGTCGTCGATCCGCACGTCGGCTTCGGTGCTGCGGCCCAGCACGAGCGTCGCGCGGGAGATCTGGTGACGGGTGCCGTTGATCTCGATCCAGTGGCGGGTGCGTGCGCCGGGCTGGGCACCGCCGGGACGCTGGCCGCCCGCGGGCCCCGGGTAGCCGTAGCCGCCGGGGCGGCCGGGCGGCGGCGCGGCCGGCATGGGGGGAGCACCCGCGGGGGGCTGGTGGCCGGGCGGCGGGTAGCCGTAGCCCCCGCCCGCGGCGGGCCGGCCGGCGGGCGGCCCGGAGGCCGGCGCCTGCTGGCTGCTGGAGGACGCGAGCGTGCGGCTGCGCACCCGGTACAGGCCCGTGTCGAGATCGTCGGCCTTCTCCAGGCTGACCTTGATGGGTCCCATGAAGGTGTACCGCTGCTGCTTGGCGTAGTCGCGCACCATGCCGGCGAGCTCGTCGCCGAGCTGTCCGGAGTACGGACTGAGCCGCTCGTAGTCGGGAGCGCTCAGTTCCACGATGAAGTCGTTGGGTACGACCGTCCGGTCGCGGTTCCAGATCGTCGCGTTGTTGTCGCACTCGCGCTGGAGCGCTCCCGCGATCTCCACGGGCTGCACCTCGGACTTGAACACCTTGGCGAAGGTGCCGTTGACCAGACCTTCGAGACGCTGCTCGAACTTCTTCAGGACTCCCATGGGGCACCTCCTCCGCCGTCGCCGTCCTGTGTACTGCCGCCCTGTGTGCCGCCGTGCCGTCCCGTCGCCCGGTCCGGCCCGACCACCTGGCTCTGATTCACCCGGTACTGCTCAACCTGGTACTGCTTACTGATCGTATCCACGCGCCGCCGAATCGGCTGGTTCCCCTCTGTCCGCCCGGTCGACGGGTGTCGACGCCTGACGACGTTCCCTGCGGGGCTCCTCTTCGAACCCCTCGGACAGCATGCCTGCGCGTACGCCTGCCCTGGATCGTAGAGGGGTCCGTGGACCAGTGTCCCGCACCCGGCCGCGGTCTCCGACCGGCTCCCGCGCAGATGCCCGGACCGGTACGAGGTTGATACGTGGCCAGGTGCGGCCCGATATGCGTGGGGCTGCCGGGGCGGGCCGGGCGTGCGGGCCCGGCCGGAGGCCCGGGGGCGGCGGGCCGGTGACCTGCCCGGCGCCCCGCGCGACGCCCCTCGGACGGCCTGCGTCCCGCCGGTCCGGCGGGAGGGAAAGGGGTGTGATTCCACCCCGTCCACCGTGCTAATGTTCTGGGTGTCGGAAGGCGCCAGGCCCGAAAGGGCGGACCGGAAGACACACCCAATGCGCGGGTGGCGGAATAGGCAGACGCGCTGGATTCAGGTTCCAGTGCCCGCAAGGGCGTGGGGGTTCAACTCCCCCCTCGCGCACCAGAGGATGCGATCGAAGTGTCCTGGTAGCACCGACGAAACGGGCTCATCGTGATCACGATGAGCCCGTTTCGCTGTGTTGAGGCGCTGTGTGGAGTGTGGTGGTGTTCACACGCATGACTGCCCGGCGGCCGGGTGGCCGAGGGGCGGTCGGGCTGTCTCGATGAGAGCCGGTTGCCCGGGTTGAGTGTGTTCGGTATCACATGTATCGGCATGCACAGGTGGCTCGCCCGGCGTGATCGCCGCTCCGTGCCCGACGCGGCGTCGGCTGCTCACACGGCGGGTCGCCGAGCGGGTGCCACTCGCGGCACAGGACGGTGGCGTCGTCGTCCAGCGCGCCGTCGTGGTGGCCGGAGGGATACGGAATTCAGGCGGCGGCCTTTTCCACCGTCGCCGCCACTTTCAGGACGGTGTCCGCTCCGGTGATGCGCAGGAGTTGTCGCAGTTGCTCCGTCGGGGCGGCCACGCGCAGGTCGGCCGACTGGTGGGTGAGGATGAGGACGTTCAGCAGCGCCGAGTCGGCGAAGGTGATGCCGGACGCGTCCAGCACGATCGTCGTGTGATTTTCCGCCGCGGCGGCCAGTGCGTCCGCAAGGTGAGCGGTCGAGTCCATGTCGTAGGAGCCCCGCGCGCCGATCACCCGGACGCCGCCCCGTTCGTACTGCACCACTGTTGACTGGCCCATGACCTGCAGCCGACGGGCTCCGGAGCCGCTCGGGCGCTCCGCCACCGCTTCCTGCACAGACATCCCGGTTCCCTCCCTGGTCTCCCCCGGCCAAATCCAGCCACCTGCTACGCGAAAAGTATGTCATGTATCCGTTGTCCGGCAAAGACGGTCCGTAGAATGCGGTGCATGGTTGAAGCTGTTGCATCTCACGCCGGATGGACGTTCGTCACCAACCATGCGCGCGTACTGGCGGCCATCGCCGACAACCCGAACGTCCGGATCCGTGACATCGCCGCCCACTGCCGGCTCACCGAACGGGCCGTCCAGCGGATCATCGCGGACCTCGAACAGGACGGGTACCTCTCCCACACCCGCGACGGACGCACCAACACCTACCGCATCGAACCGGACAAGGTGCTGCGCCATCCTGCGGAGGCGGGCCTGTCCGTGGCGTCGCTGCTGTCCCTGCTCGTGCAGGACGAGACCGACCGCGGCCGGAAATCCGGCAGCCGGCCGTCCGGCCTGGCCGGCATCGGCGGCGCGTGACGGCAGCGCGGCGGACAGGTCCCGCAGCCGGGCTTCGACCGGCAAGGCGGTGCGGAAGGCTGTGTGAGCCGGCAGGGCCGCGCCCTCCCGGGCCGGTCACGGAGGGGTTCACCGGATGTCCGGAACCCGCTGCCGCCATCGTCGGCCGCGGTCGGGCGTGACCTCGGCGGCGTCACCGCGCCGGACGCGCCTTCAGCCCTGCTGCTGTGTGGCGTCCGCGTGCTCGGGTTCGGCCGTGGGAAGCGGGGCCGGAGCGGGACGCGCGGGCCGACGGGTGAGGCGGCTGGCCAGGGGCTCGGTCCAGCGTGCGGTCAGCGGACCGAGGACGACGAGGATCAGCACGTAGGCGGTGGCCAGGGGGCCGATGCGGGGCTCGACGCCTACGGCGAGGCCGGCGATGACGATCGAGAATTCCCCCCGGGCCACGAGTGTGCCTCCGGCCCGCCAGCGGCCGGCGCTCTTGATTCCCGCGCGGTGTGCGGCGTACCAGCCGGTGGCGATCTTCGTGAGGGCGGTGACGACGGCGAGGAGCAGCGCGGGGAGGAGTACGGGCGGGATGTCCGCCGGGACGGTGGACAGGCCGAAGAAGACGAAGAAGACCGCCGCGAACAGGTCGCGCAGCGGGGTGAGGAGGCTGCTGGCTCCCTCGGCGACCTCGCCGGACAGGGCGATGCCGACGAGGAAGGCGCCGACGGCCGCGGAGACCTGGAGTTCCTGGGCTATACCGGCGACGAGGAGCGTGAGTCCGAGCACGACCAGGAGGAGCATCTCGGGGTTGTCGGAGGACACCGCGCGGCTGATGCTCCGGCCGTGGCGCAGGGCGAGGTAGAGGACGGCTCCCACCGTGCCCAGGGAGATCAGCAGCGTGACGGAGCCCCCGGCCAGGCCTGCCCCGGCGAGCAGCGCCGTGAGTATCGGCAGGTAGACGGCCATCGCGAGGTCCTCTATGACCAGGACGCCGAGAACGACGGGGGTCTCGCGGTTGCCGAGGCGTCCGAGGTCGCCGAGCACCTTGGCGATGACGCCGGAGGAGGAGATCCAGGTGACCCCGGCCAGAGCGACGGCGGCCACGGGGCCCCAGCCGAGGAGCAGGGCGGCGACGGCTCCCGGCAGCGCGTTGAGGGCGAAGTCGACGGCGCCGGAGGGGTACTGGGTCTTGAGGCTGGTGACTAGCTCGGAGGCGCTGTATTCCAGGCCGAGGAGGAGGAGCAGGAGGATGACCCCGATCTCCGCACCGGTTGCCACGAAGTCCTCGGTGGTCTGCAGCGGCAGCAGGCCGCCGTGTCCGAAGGCGAGACCGGCCAGGAGGTAGAGGGGTATCGGCGAGAAACCCACCCGGCCGGCCAGGCGTCCCAGCAGGCCCAGGACGAGGATGATGGCCCCCAGTTCGATGAGCATGGCTGTGGTGTTGTGCACGGGTGTCTATCCTCCGGTGATCAGTTCGGCGACGGCGTCCACGCCTTCCCGCGTTCCGACGACGACGAGGGTGTCGCCGATGGCGAAGCGGAAGTCGGGCGCGGGAGAGGGCACGGCGGCGGTGCGGCGCAGGACGGCGACGATGGAGGCGCCGGTGCGGCTGCGTGCCTGGGTGGACCCGAGGGTCCGGCCGGCGTAGGGCGATCGTTTGGTGACTTCGATGTGCTCGGTGACCAGGTCGATCTCGATGTGCTGGTGCAGGTGCGCGACGGGGTCGGGGGTGAGTAGTTTGCCCAGGGCGGTCGCCTCCATGGGGGTGAGGGCGGCCGCGTCCTTGCAGTTGTCGTCGTCCTCGGGGTCGTGGAAGGCGAGGAAGCGCCGCCCGTCCTGGTGGACGACGACGGAAAGGTGCCGTCCGGCCTCCGTTTCGAGGTCGTAGCGGGTGCCGACTCCGGGCAGCGGCGTCGTGCGGGTGTGGGCCGTGGGCTCCATGGCGTGCTCCAGAAGAACGCGGATACGGACGTGCTCGACGGGGATTGTGCATGACTCACCGCTGCGGCCCGAGTCGCCCCTGGGCGATCTCCGGCCCGGGGGCACACCGGACGTCCGGGAAGAGCGGGCCGCCGTACGCGGCCCGGAAGGTCAGATGGCCAGGGGACAGCGGCGGCTGGTATCGGGCACGCTGTCACGAGCCGTGTTGCCGATGCGCGCGGCCCTGGTCGCGGGCGAGGCACAACAGGGGCGGGCCGGGGTGGCGGCGGACGGATCCATGGGGGGAATGCCTTGATTCATGTCACGACCACCCCTCCCCGTCATGGCGCCGCCGTCATGGCCGCCGCTCTCTCGTCCATCGGCAATGAATGGTCACGTGCCCGATGGAACGTAATGGCTCGGTAAAGAATCGTACCGCAGGGAAAATGGGGTGAACGGGGCAAATGCCTCCATCTGGGGAGGTATTGACCGGGTGTCCCTGTCGGCGATGCAGGAAGAACTGCCCTCCGGGTCCCGCCCGCGGAAACCGCCTTTGTCCAGCATGTCCGCCGCGGTGGGGCGTTCACCCGGACCGTGTGACGCGGGGCGGGATCAGGCTTCGATGTCGAGTACCTCGGACACGGGGCGGCGCGGCGTCGCGGGGCCCCGCGGGCCGTAGCCCAGACGGAGGAGGACCTGCGCGGTGCCCGTTCCGGTCGTCGGGTCACGCAGGGGCCAGCGCAGGTCCGTCCATTCGAGGGGCTGGGTCACGAAGGAGCCGACGAGGCCTTCACGGGTGGCCCGCAGCAGGACGCGTTCCATCGCCTGGCCGGCGCGGAGCCAGTCCTCCGGGCGGTCGTGGTCCGTGCTGAGCAGGGCCAACTGGGGGTTCTGCTCGAAGTCCGCCGCGTCGCGTCCCGCCACCCGCCGGGAGCCCGCGAAGTCGCGCATGGGCGCCTTGCCCCCGCGCTTGCTCGGCCCGAAGGCGTAGCGCGGGACCCCGTCGTCGGCGGTGCTCACCGACGGGGCGTCGACGCGGGTCCACCGGGCCAGGTCCTGGTCGCTGCCGCGGTCGGTGATGTTGCGTGCCTCTGCCTGCTGGGCCAGTTCCAGCACCTCCCACAGGTGCCACGAGTCGGGGAACGTGAGGGTCGCGCCCTCGGCGCGGGCACCCTCGGCGAGAGCCGCCCGCACCGCCTGGGGGATCTGCCTCTCCTGGAACGGTTGGCGGCTGCTGTGCCGACGGCGGATCGCGGGATACAGCGCGTCGAGGCCGTTCACCTCGTGCGCCGGGCCGGCCAGCCGCACGCTCGCGAGGAGTGCCCGGTCTGTGAGGTCGGGCAGGAGGCGGGTGTCCGGGTGCCCGCCCCCGTGAGCGATCGCGACCCTCAGGTTCAGCAGGGCCGCGCCGCAGCCGAGGTGGAGGCCGCGGGTGTCGGGGTCGGAGTGCGGCAGGGCGCGCCGGAGGTCGGCCCACACCTCGAAGGTGCGGGCGCGCCGGAGGAAACGGAAGCGCCAGGGCTGCGCGTTGTGCATCGACGGGGCGGTCACCGCGTCGCCCACCACGGCGGTCACCCACTCGTCGGACGGTGCTGGCTGGCTCATGGGAACACCCTTCGGAGCCGTCGGGCCGGGAGCGCTCGTCGGCGGCCCGCGGCTGTCCGGTCATCCGTCGGCGGGGGTGATGCGGCGGCCCGTGAGGTGCAGGGGCCGGATCGACACCCACATGTCGCGTTCGCCGCCCGCCCACGGTGTGGTGTGGGCGCGTTCGGTGAGCCCGCGCACGGTGGCGGGCTCCGTCACGACGCTCGCGGGGCCGACGGCGAGGACGCTCCAGCCCCGGCTCATGGCCTCGTCCATGTGATCGATCTCGAAGGCCACCTCGTTTCCGGCGGCCGCGGCGGGTATGGAGTCCGGTGAGGTCCGGAACACGATCGCGTCGTCGAGGACGTCGTAGTTGACCGGCACGACCGCCGGGCTGCCGTCGGGCGCCGACACCGCGAGACGCCCCACGCCGTGGGCGGCGAGCAGCGCGCGGCACTCCCGCGGGCCGATGTCCCGCAGCCGGGGACGCAGCAGCGCCCGTCCCTGGCCGGGTGGCAGGTCCGTCCCCCCGCCGCGCAGCGCGGTGACGGTGGTGCCCAGCGCGTCGGCCAGCCTGATGAGGGTCGCCGCGCTCGGGTCGGAGGGCCGTTCCTCCAGGTACCTCAGGTAACCGGGGGACATCCGGGCGCGGCGGGCCGTCTCCTCGCGGTCGAGGCGCTGCCGGTGGCGTGCGACGGCCACGCGCCGGCCGATGTCACCGGAACCGGACGGCGTCGGCGGCGCGGCCCGCGCCGCGGCGGTGCCGGTGCCGGGCGGGGCGGTGCCGGACGGGGTGCCGGTGCTCCCGGGGCGGGCGGGTTCCAGGTGGCGGATGTGCGCGTCGGGGCCGGGGAAGACGAGGGTCACTTCGTCCGTGTCCGACCAGCGCACGTCGTAGGGAGGAGTGCCGTCCTCGTGACGGAGTCCGACGATCTCGCCGTCGCGCTGGGCGGCGCCGTTCGTCGTACGGCGTTCGACGACGAGCTGGTCGCCGAGGTGAGCTCGCATGGCGTCCGCCCCTCTTCGCTGGGTGGTGCTGTATCCAACGTGCCACGCGCGGCGGGCGGCCGCACGGGCCCGGCCGGCCCGGCGGGCTGTCCCGCCCGGTGTCCGCACGGCCGTCGGTGTCACGGCGCTCCCTCGCTGCCCGGGGTGCCGCGGTGGCGGCCGTGGTGTGCGGCCGCAGGCTTACCCGCCCTGCCCGGCCTCCGCACGGTCGTCGGTGTCACGGCTGTTTCCTCCCTGTCCGGGGTGCCGAGGTGGGCGTCGTGGTGTGCGGCCCCTTGATGCGTGGCGCCGCAGGCTGATGGAGCCTGGAGGGAGGGGAGGAGAGCCGCGGGCCGGCCGGCCCGCGGCGGGTTCGCGGAGGTGCCGTGATGGACCCGGTGGTCGTCGGAGTGGACGGTTCGCCGTCGAGCCTCGACGCGGTGGAGGTCGCGGCACGTGAGGCCGGGCCGCGCGGCGTGGGACTGCGGCTGGTGCATGCCTTCGGGTGGCCGTCGGTGCGCCTGCCGCCCGGCGGCCACCCGTGGAACCCGGCGCGGGCGGGGGTGCGGGAGCTGGTGGACGGGACGCTGGCCGAGGCCGAGGAACGGGCCCGCAGGGCCGTGCCGCACCTGGAGGTGACGCGCGAGGTCACCGTCGGCGAGCCGCTGATGGTGCTGGAGATCGAGTCGCGGACCGCCTCGCTCGTCGTGGTCGGCAGCCGGGGCCTCGGGGCGTTCGGCAGCCTGCTCCTCGGTTCCACCGCCGTGCATCTGAGCGCGCACGGCCACTGTCCGGTGCTGGTGGTGCGCGGCCGGGCCGACCCGGCCGGTCCCGTGCTGCTGGCGGCCGACGGCTCACCGGAGGGTGAGAAGGCCGTCGGGTTCGCCTTCGCCGAGGCGTCGCTGCGCGGCGCGGACCTGGTGGCGGTGCACGTGTGGAACAGCCGGAGCGAAGGAGCCCACGAGGGCCCTGGTGATCCGCTGGGCGTGGTGGTGGACATCGAGCGGCTCCGAGCGGAGGAGCAGAGGTTGCTGGACGGGGCGGTGGCCGCGTGGCGGGAGCGTCATCCCCGGCTCGCGGTGGAGGGGCGCCTGGTGCGGTCCCGCGTCCGTCCGGCCCTGATCGAGGCGAGCCGTGAGGCACAGCTCGTCGTGGCCGGTGCCCGGGGCCGCGGGGGTTTCACGGGGCTGCTGCTCGGATCGGTCAGCCAGGCACTGCTGCACCACGCGCACTGCCCGGTGGCCGTCGTGCGGGGCGGGGGGCGGCCGTGGCCTGCCGGTGCCGCGTGACGGAACCGGAGGCCGCTGCGCGCGACGGCTCCCGCGCGGTCCGCGTGCGCTGGTCGCGGGCCGGGGCGAGCGGGCCCGCGACCGGCGCGGCGAGGAGCCGGCGCGCGGTCGCGGCCGGGCGGGACAGGAACGGCCGGCTGCTCAGAGGCCCGCCGTGCGGTCGGGGACGTAGCTCTGCAGATCGCGCGGCGGGCGTACGTAGCCGGTCGGTGCCGGCCGCTGCGGGAGTTCGAGGACGGGCGGCGGCACGTCGCGGTACGGAACGGAGTCCAGCAGGTGGGCGATCATGTTCAGGCGTGCCCGGCGCTTGTCGTCGCTCTCGACCACGTACCAGGGAGCCTCGCCGATGTCGGTGTGCACCATCATCTCGTCCTTGGCACGGGAGTACGCCTCCCAGCGGGTGATCGACTCCAGGTCCATCGGGGACAGCTTCCAGCGGCGCAGCGGGTCCTCCAGCCGGTGCCGGAAGCGCTCCTGCTGCTCGGTGTCGCTCACGGAGAACCAGTACTTGCGCAGCAGGATCCCGTCCTCGACCAGCATCCGCTCGAAGACCGGGCACTGCCGGAGGAAGAGCCGGTGCTCCTCCTGCGTGCAGAAGCCCATCACGCGCTCGACGCCGGCCCGGTTGTACCAGGACCGGTCGAACAGCACGATCTCCCCGGCGGCCGGCAGATGCTCGACGTACCGCTGGAAGTACCACTGGGTGCGTTCCCGCTCGGTCGGCTTCGGGAGGGCCGCGATCCGTGCCACACGCGGGTTGAGGTGTTCGGCGACCCGCTTGATGGTGCCGCCCTTGCCCGCCGCGTCCCGTCCCTCGAAGACGACCACGAGCCGGGTGCCCGACGCCCGCACCCACTCCTGAAGCCTCACCAGCTCGGTCTGCAGGCGGCGCAGTTCCTTCTCGTACGCCTTGCGGGGCAGCTCCGCCTCCTTCTCGCCGGCCATGCCGCCTCCACCGCCCGATGACATCCGGAGCCCCTCGTGCCGCCGGCCGGGGACCAGACCGCCACCGTACGTTCCGGCGGCGGGCCGCGCACGCGGGACGCCCGAGGGTCAGATCCGCTGCTCGGCACCGGTGGTCTCCGTGCCGCCCGGGTCCAGACGGAACGGCGGGTACCGGTCCGTCATCAGCGTGGCGTAGGCGACGACGCGGAAGACCCACCGGTTGAGGCCGATGATCAGGTCGAACAGGTCCCTCGGGTACGTCCCGGTGAAGGCCAGGATCACGGCCGCGATGACCGTCAGCACGCCGATCAGGCCGCCGGACCACCAGCCGAGGTGGGTGCCGCCGAGGAAGAAGCCGATGACCATGTAGTGCGGGACGGCCAGGAGCCACCACTTCACCAGCACCAGGCCCCGGGAGAGCCGCTTCGGGTACGCGATGTCCAGCCGCGCCGGGTAGTCGGGTTCCTCGCCCAGGCTGAACGGCGGGTACCGGTCGGTGCCCAGGGCGTCACCCGCGTAGTAGGAGACCCGCCAGCTCCAGCGCAGGACGCCCAGGTTGAAGTCGAACAGGGCGCGGGGATAGCGCTCGGTCAGCAGGACGGCGAAGAACGCGATCACGGTCACCACGGTGAAGGCGATCCAGAGGAAGAACAGCACCACGTAGTGCGGGACGGCGAGGAGCCACTTCACGAGCCACAGCCACCGGGACAGCGGCGAGTCGATACGCGCGTTCACCCGGACCGGGCGCTCCGGGAGTCCCGTCAGGGTCGTCATCGTGCTCGCCTCCTTCGCCCCGAGCGGGCCGTCACGGGGGATCACGACCAGCCTGGCCGCTGGGACGTGCCGCCGCGAGGGCAGCGCGGTACGGCTCCGGCGATCGGGGGAGCCGGCCTGCCCGTGCGGGCGGCAGCCTTCCCGGGCAAGCTGGAGGGACGAGGTCACTCCGTTCGAAAGTGGCCGCCCGGTGACCCCGGGACGGCCGGCGCCGACGGTTCCAGGGAAACCGGGTGGGCCGCGCGCAGGACGTCGGGCCGCTGCGGCCCCCTTCGGCCGGCAGGCGAAAGGCCCGGGAAGGGATCGTCATGAAAGCACTCGTGTTCCACGGCCCCGGCGAGTCCGCCTGGGAGGAGACCGAGGATCCCGGCCTCCAGGAGCCCACCGACGCGATCGTCCGGGTCGACGCCGTCACCATCTGCGGCACCGACCTGCACATCCTCAAGGGCGATGTGCCGGAGGTGCGCCCCGGCACGGTGCTCGGGCACGAAGCCGTCGGCCAGGTCGTCGAGGCCGGCAGTGACGTGCGCGGCGTCCGGCCCGGCGACCGCGTCCTGGTCTCGTGCATCACGGCGTGCGGCCGTTGCCGCTTCTGCCGGGAAGGGGTGTACGGGCAGTGCCGCGGTGGCGGTGGCTGGATCCTCGGCCACCTGGTCGACGGCACCCAGGCCGAGTTCGTCCGCGTGCCGTACGCGGATCTGTCCGTGCACCCGCTGCCCGGAGTGGTGGACAGCAAGGACGCCGTCCTGCTGGCCGACATCTTCCCCACCGCCTACGAGGTGGGTGTGCTGAACGGGCGCGTGCGGCCCGGGGACACCGTCGTGGTGGTCGGAGCGGGGCCCATCGGGCTCGCCGCGATCGCCACCGCCCGGCTCTACACCCCCGAGCGGATCATCGCCGTGGACCTCGCCCCGTCCCGGCTGGAAGCGGCCAAGACCCTTGAGACGGACGCCGTGGCCCTCGCGGGTGAGGAGGCCGAGCAACTGGTCGCCGACCTCACCGACGGGCTCGGGGCCGACGTGGTCGTCGAAGCCGTCGGGGTGCCGGAGAGCTTCGAGGCGTGCACGCGCATGGTGCGGCCCGGCGGGCGCGTGGCCAACATCGGCGTGCACGGCAAGCCCGCCACACTGCACCTCGAAGACCTGTGGATCAAGGACGTGACGATCACGACCGGCCTGGTCGACACGTACACCACGCCCATGCTGCTGCGCATGGCGGCCGCCGGCCGGCTGCCCACGGCGTCCCTGGTCACCCACACGTTGCCGATGGACCGCATGGAGGAGGCGTACGAGGTCTTCGCACGGGCCGGCGACACCGGTGCCCTCAAGGTCGTTCTCGGCGGAGAGCCGCACGACACCCTGACCGTCCGGGCGCCGTGACGGGCGGACCTCACGGTGAGGCGCCCGTCACGGGCCGTACCTCATGACGGCAGGGAGGCGGCAGGAGGAGCCATGGAGCACACAGCCGTACGCAACCGGGTGACCGTCGGGATCGATCCCCGCGAGCAGCACGTTCCGGCGCTCGCCTGGGCGGTGGAGGAGGCCGCCCGCAGGCGGTCGCCCCTCCACCTGGTGGTGGCGGTGCCGCCGCTGCCCGGCGGGCAGCACGTCGACGCCCCCTGGCGCCGCACGATGCTCCGGGCCCAGGGCGAGGGCGCGCTCGCCGAGGCCGCCGCCGCGGTACGGGCGCTGCGCGCGGACGTGCCGGTGACGACGGAACTGCTCGACGGGGTCCCGTCGTCGGTGCTCTGCCGGCAGGCGGCGCGGGCCCGGATGCTCGTCGTCGGCTCCCGCCGGCTCAGCCGGCCGGAGGAGCTGTTCAGCGCGGGCTCGGTGGTGGTTCCGGTCAGCGCCCGGGCGGACTGCCCGGTCGTCGTGGTCCGGGAGCCGGAGCACGCGGGGGAGCGGCGCCCTCATCTCGTCGTGGGTGTGGACGGCAGCGAGTCCTCCCGGGCCGCGGTGGACGTCGCCGTGGAGGAGGCGGCGGTGCGCGGCGCCGCCCTGCGCGCCGTGTGGGTGTGGCGACGGCCCGTCGTGTCCTTCGGCGACGAGGCGGCGGGGCTCGACGAGCGGCGCCGGATGCTGTCCGAGGCCCTGGCGGGATGGGCGGACAAGTATCCGGATGTGGAGATCACCCACGAGGTGCTGCGCGGCCATCCGGTGGAGGAACTGGCCCGTGCCTCGGCCGGCGCCCTGGTCGTCGTGGTCGGCCGTCGCGGGCGCGGCGGGTACTCCGGCATGAGGCTCGGGTCGGTGGTGCACGGCCTGCTGCACCGGGCGGAGTGCCCGGTGATCACCGTGCCGGGGGCCGGGCAGGGCTGAGCGGGAACCGGGCCCGGCCGAGCGGGACGGGCCCGTCGCCGTCACGACGGGTCCGTCCCGCCGGTCGCGCGGCACTCCCGGACGGCCGGGGGACCGGTACCCGTGCCGCGGGTGGGTGGTCCCACCCGGGTACGGGTCCGTGCCGGGGGCGTGCCGGTTCGCTCAGGACAGGTTGCCGGCGGTGGGTGTCCTCGGGGCCGGCGTCCCCGTGAGCAGCCTCACCAGGCCGGTGCCCAGGCGGCCCAGTTCCGCCTCGTACCGCTGGAACACGGCGTTCTCGCGGGTGAGTTCGACGCGCGGGACACGGCCGTCCCTGCGGAGCGAGTCCAGTTCCTCCATGACGGACAGGCGGCGGCGTAAGAGGTCGATGATGGCGGCGTCGATCTCCTCCAGGCGGGCGTGGTGCTCGTCGGGAGGGGACGTGACGGCCGGGCGGTCGGGCGAGGGCATCCGCGTACTCCGTTCTTTCGTGCGGGCTCGGGAGCGGGTCGGGTCTTTCGCGCGGGATCGGGAGGTGGGTCAGGACGGCAACGGGGCGGCGAGGCCGTGCAGCCAGGCCCCCCAGGAGGGGGCGCGTTCGGCGTCCCCGGCCCGCAGGGAACTGTCCGTCCAGGCGGCGACGGGGCGCAGTCCGTGCAGGGCGTTGACCACCCAGACCTCCCGTCCGGCCAGGGCGGACAGGCGGCGGCGGCAGGGTCGTACCTCGATGCCCGTGCTCCTGGCGCGGTCGGTCAGCAGGGCGGCGGTGACGCCGGGGAGGGTGGGCAGGTCGGGGGCGGGGTGGCACAGCGCGTCCCCCTCCCACCACAGCAGGGAGGAGTTGACGGCTTCGAGCACCACTCCGTCGGCGGTGACCAGGAGGGCCTCGTCGGCGCCCGCGTCGGCCGCCTTGCGGCGGACGGCGGCCAGCGTGTCGAGGTCCGGCCCCTTGTGCCGGGGTGTGCGCCGCGGGTCGAAGACGGTCCAGCCCCACAGCCGGGCGGTGGTGCCGAGCGGCGGCGCGGTGCGCAGCCGGTACATCAGCCGGTGGCCGCCGGGGTGGACCGTGTCCTCGGGCGCGTCCGGCTCCGCCGGCCGCAGTTCGACGCGGGGGAACCAGGCGCCGGGCCCCCGCGGGAGCAGATCGGTCACGGCCGTCCAGAACGCGTCCAGGAGCTCGCCGGGGGCGTCCGCGGCCTCGGCGCAGGTGGTGGTGAAGCGGTGCCGGTGCCGTTCCAGGGCGCGTACGGCACCGTCCGCGACCAGCCAGGAGTCGGCGGCGAGCAGCGCGGAGCCGCATACCGCGGCCCGGTCGTCCGGATCGGTCAGCTCGCGCAGCCGGCCGGAGCGCGTGAGGGCGTAGAGGCGTTCGCCGCGGCCTCCCGGCGCGGGTGCCGCGCTCAACGGGACGCGACGGGGGTCGGGGCGGTGCCGCCGGCGGGGTCCGTCTCCCGGCCGGGGAAATGGGTGTCGAGGAGCCGGAGCAGCGGTGCCGTCTTGGTGACCGTCTCCTCGTACTCGGCGTCGGGGTCGGACAGGGCGACGATCGCGCCGCCGACGCCGTACCGGAGGCCCCGGGGTGTCACGACGGTGGTGCGGATGACGATGCTGAGGTCGGCGGCGCCGCTCAGCGAGAAGTAGCCGATCGCTCCGGAGTAGACCCCCCGGGGGCCCTCCTCCAGCTCGTCGATGATCTGCATGGTGCGGATCTTCGGGGCCCCGGTCATCGAGCCGCCCGGGAAGGCGGCGCGCACACAGTCCGCGGCCGAGGCGTCGGGCCGCAGCCGGGCCCGTACCGTGCTGACGAGCTGGTGGACCGTGGCGTAGGTCTCCACGTCGAAGAGCTTGGGCACGTGGACCGAGCCGACCTCCGCGCAGCGGCCCAGGTCGTTGCGGACCAGGTCGATGATCATGAGGTTCTCGGAGCGGTCCTTCTCGTTGCTCCGCAGGTCGGCCCGCTGTGCCTCGTCCTCCTCCGGGGTGGCGCCCCGCGGTCTGGTGCCCTTGATGGGCTTGGACTCGGCCAGCCGGTCGGCGCCGATGCGCAGGAAACGTTCCGGCGAGGTGCTGAGAACGGCCAGGTCGTCGAAGAGGAGGAGGGAGGCGAACGGCGCGGGGCTGGTGCGGCGCAGGAAGCGGTAGCCGTCCCAGGGGTCCACCTTGGCCTCGCTCCGCACCATGTTGGTGAGGCAGACCTCGTACGTCTCGCCCGCGGCGATGTCCTCCTGGCTGCGCCGGATGCGGTCCAGGTAGGCCGCCCGGTCGTGCCGCAGCCGCAGGTCGCCGGCGCCCGAGGGCTGCGGGCCGACCTCGGCGTCCGGGGCCCGGCCGGCCAGCGCGCGGAGCTGCCGGGCGGTGGTGCGCAGCCAGGCGCGGGCGGACTCGGCGAGGGCGTCCGGGCCGTCGGGCGCGCCGGGGGCCGCGGCGGGGGCCGTGTCCGCGGGGGCGAGCGCGAGCAGGTGCGTGGTGCGGGTGAGGTGGTCGAAGACGAGGGCGCGGGCGGCGAAGACCATGGTGGCGTCGGGTTCTTCGGCCTGGTGGACGACGGGTCCGGCTCCGCACTGCGCCTTGAGTTCGTACCCCAGGTATCCGACCCAGCCGAGCGCGAAGTCGCAGGGCAGCGGGGGCACCTCGACGTGCGTCGACCGCAGGTCCTCGTCGATCCAGTCGAGGAAGGGCCGGTGGGCCGTGCGCGTGCTGCGCACCCCGTCCTTCTCGGACATGACGGTGACCGTGCCGGACGCCACGTCGGCCGTGGCCACCCGGGCCAGGTCGCCCGAGGCGTCGCCCATGACGGAGAACCGTCCCAGGTCGCCGTCGGCGCGGCTGCTGTCGAGCCAGAAGGGGTGGTTCCCGCCGCGCAGCAGCGCGTCGAAGACGACCTCGGGGTCCCACTCGGTGGGCAGTTGCTCGGTGAGGACGCGGAGCCGGCGGGACGGGGCGGCGGTCCCGGTGGTGTCCGCCGGTGCGGCCGGTGCCGTGGCCGCCGCGGCGGGTGCGGCGGGTGCGGCGGGTGCGGCCGCCCGTGCCGGGCCGTCCTGGTTTTGCCACCACTCGGCCGTGAGATCGCGGAAGTTCTGCATCAGCCGCAGGCCGTGTTCGCTGCATATGGATTCCGGGTGGAACTGCACCCCCCACAGCGGACGTGATGTGTGGCGCAGGCCCATCAGGATGCCGTCGGCCGTCCACGCCGTCGCCTCCAGGGCGTCGGCCGGCAGGTCCGTCACCGTGAGGGAGTGGTAGCGCACGACGTCGAAGGGAGAGGGGATCCCGGCGAAGAGGCCGGTGCCGGAGTGTTCCACCGCCGAGACGCGGCCGTGCCGCGGCTCGGGGGCGCGGTCCACGGACGCCCCGCTCAGCAGGGCGATGCCCTGGTGGCCGAGGCACACGCCGAGCACCGGGATCCGGGCGTCGCGGACGATGTCGCGGCAGATCCCGAAGTCCGCCGGGCGTCCGGGTGTCCCGGGGCCGGGGGACAGCACGACGTTGTCGAAGCCTTCCAGGTGGCCGATCGTCCACCCCGGCTCGTCGTTGCGGATTACGACGGGATCCCGGCCATTCGCCTCTGCCAGGAGATGGAAGAGATTGAAGGTAAAGGAGTCGTAATTGTCCACCAGGAGAGTGTGCATACTCACCTCATGAGGTCATGGGGGGACGAATTCGAGCCATGCGTCGACGTCCGGCCATGCCGAGGCGGCATGTCTTGGCGCGCACCAGGAATCAGCGGGTGAGGCCGAATGGAGGGCGAGAATCAGGCGATGTCGGCCCCGTTCGGATGTCGGCGCCGTTCAGGTGGGCGCCGCCCGCAGCGGGGCGGAATGCGGCACGCTCCGGGTCAACTACCGTTGCTCCCGGGCGGCTTCAGGCGTCCGTCCGCTCCTTGGCGTACGGATGTCAGGCCGCTTGGCGTGATCGACACGTCCCCCCGCTTCGTCGCGACCGGAGCCCAGCCCCCAACCTGATCTCCGGTCGACATTGGGAGACCGTACCGGGCTTGGCGGCCTTGTCAATCGGTTTGCGGGGCCATTTTTCGCCGGGTCCGGAGATCCTTGAGTGGGAATTAATCATTCCGTATAGCGGCTCGGCGATGTCACCCGGAATCTTGACATCGACGGCCAGATCTTTCCTATGATGCGGGCTGCTGAGTCAGCCACTTGGGCTGAATTGGGTCGCACAACGGGGGGATGTTCGTTCGTGATCAGGGATTCCGTAGGCCCCGACCCGGACATAACCGAGCAACAACCGCACAACGGCGGCTGGATCGACGACTTACTGCTGCACAGAGCCATCGACGACACCGCTCCCGCAGTACATATCGGCCAGCGGTGGGACCGGGCCGGTCTCCGCCGCGAGGTGGACGCCCAGGAGGCCCGGCTGGCCGGGGCCGGACTGCGGCGCGGCGGATGCGTCGCCCTGCAGCTCCCGCCGTCGCTCGCCCTGCTCACCGGCATGCTCGCCGCCTGGCGGACGGGAGCCCAGGTGGTTCTTCTCGACCACCGGCTGACCGACCGTGAGACGGACCGGGCGCTGGCCCGGGTCGCACCGCAGTTCGTCCTCCGGGCCGACGGTCCGGTACGGCGCGGGAGCCTCCGCGGCTTCCACGAGACCGGCAGCACCGTCGAGCCGTACGCCGACGGCCGCCCGGCCGCCACCGCGCACGCGCTCGTCCAGCTCAGCTCCGGCTCCACCGGCCCCTCCAAGGTGATCGGGCGCACGGCCGGGGAACTCGTCGCCGAGGTCCACCGCTACACCCGGATCGAGGGCATGCCCCGGCAGGGCGACCGCGTCGTGGTCCTCAACTCCCTGATCCACGCCATGGGGCTGATGGCGGGCCTGCTGCACAGCCTGCACGCGGGCGTCGAGATCGTGCTGCCGCAGCGGATGACCGCCGAGGGCATCCTGGCCGCCGTGGCCGAACGGTCCGCGCCGACGGTGATCATGGGGGTGCCGTTCCACGCCGAACTGCTCGGCTCGGTCTCCTCGCCCCCGGCCCTGCCGCACCTGGTCCGGGCCGTGTCCGCCGGCGAACTCGTGCGCCCCGCCGCCGTCGAGAGCTTCACCGCGCGCTACGGCGTGCCCCTCGGCGAGGTGTACGGCATGACGGAGATGGGCGTCATCGCCACCGACCTGTCCGGCTCCCACCGCCCCGCCACGGGATGGCCCGCTCCGGGCATCGAGGTGAAGGTCGTGGACGGCGAACTCCTGGTGCGCCGCGACGAGAACCCCTACCTCGGGCTCACCGACCCGGAACGCTGGTCGGACGGCTGGCTGCGCACCCGCGACGCCGCCGGACTCGACCCCGGAACCGGCCTGCTCACCATCCTGGGCCGGCTGGATTCCCAGGTGTCGGTCGGCGGCCTGAAGGTCGACCTCACCGAGGTCGAGTGGGCGCTGTCCGAACTGTCCGGCGTACGCGAGGCCGTGGTCGTCCACGACGGGGCCATCCAGGCCTACGCCGTGCTCGACGAGGGCGTCACCGCGGGCAGCGTCGAAGGACTGCTCGCCGAGCACATCGCCAGGTTCAAGCTGCCCCGCCGCATCCACTCCCTGACCGACCTGCCCCGCACCGTCACCGGCAAGCCGGTGCGCGATCCGGCGGCCCTGCGCGCAGCGGCCCTGGAGCGGGCATGAGCGGGGCCGCGCTGGGCGGTGACTCAGCCCGCCACGGAGCGTACGCGGACGGCGGCGCCGTCGGTTCCCCGCCCGCCCGCCACGCACAGCAGGTAGTTCCCGGGAGCGCGGGGAACGGCGCTGGTGAGACCCGCCCCCGGGGACACCTCGCGCAGCTTCGCCCGCTGCCCGGCGGCCTGCCCCGGCACACCGCCGGCGGGCAGCGGGACCGGCAGGAGGCGGCCGCCCCGGGCCAGACCGGTGCCGCGCACCTTCCCCAGAGCCTCCTTGTGCGTCCACACCCACAGCAGGGCGCGGCTCCTCAGGCCGGCGTCGTGGCTCTCGACCCAGTCGGCCTCCTCGGCGCCGAACCAGCGGCGGGCCAGCGGCACCGCCGGAAGGTCGCGCACCGCCTCCACGTCCACTCCCACGGCACCGCCCGTGGCCACCGCGACCGCCGTCAGCCCCCGGGTGTGACTCACGCTCACCCCGACCGGTGGCAGCGGCCGGTGAGCCCGCCCGCCGGGAGCTAGCACCACACACGGCCGCCCGCCCTGCTCGCGTGAGACGACCAGGTCGCCGGCCCCGACCCCCAGCACGTCGGCCGCGGCCCTGCGCAGCACCGTCCGCGCGTGCCCGCGCTGGTCCCCGACCGGCACCGTCAGCCACACCTCGACCCGCGACAACGCCGCCCCCACTCGCCTGGGAGCGGCACCGGCCGCGTCCCGTCCGTACGAACACCGATACAAGGAGCAAGCCCATGAGCACCCCTGTGCGTGCATTCGTAGTGAACACCCTGGAGGCCATGAACCTCGACACCTCGGATGTGACGGACACCACCCCGATCGGTGACGGCGGCATGGAACTGGAGTCGCTCACCACCGCCGAACTCGTCATGCAGGTCGAGGAGGAGTACGGGGTGAAGTTCTCCGACGACGACGTCGAGGGCATGCAGACCATGACCGTCGGCGACTTCGTCGCGGAGGTCGAACGGCGCCTGACCCAGGTCACGGCGGCCACCGCATGAGCGCCCCGGCCCTCGCGCCCTGCCGTGAGGACGTGATCGCCCTGCTGGCCGAGCACGGCGAGTGCGCCTCAGACACGGTGGGCGAGCGCATCGACTCGCTGCAACTGGCGTGGCTGGTGCACGCCGTCGAGGAGCGGTACGGCGTCCGGCTCGACCTCGACGACGACGAGCTGGAGACCATGGACACCGTCGACGGCGCCGTCGCCGTGCTCGGCACCGCCCTGGCCGCACCGGACAGGGGCGCCACATGACCGGTACGGACCGGGACGTCGTCGTCACGGGGCTCGGCGTCCTCAGCGCCTTCGGCCGCGGGACGGACGCCCTCCGGGAGGGGCTGGCCGCCGGCCGGGGGGCGTTCACCCCGGTCGGCCGCTTCGCCACCGACCGCTACCGCACCGACGTCGCCGCCTGGCTGCCGGAGGCGGACGACCTCGACGAGGAACTGCGCCGGGTCGTCGACCACGCCTGCGAGCAGGCCGGACTCACGGCGGCGCAGCGCGCCGGGGCGCCCCTGCTGCTGGGCCGCCACGCCGATCCCGCCGTCGCCCGCAGACCGCTGTCCGCGCAGGGCAAGACCGCCATCTCGGACACCGCGGCCCACCTGGCGCAGGCCTGCGGGCTGCGCGGCGGGGCACGGACCTACACCAACGCCTGCGTCGCCGCGAGCACCGCGCTCGCCGAGGCCGCCGTACGGATCCGCGGCGGCCGCGAGGAACGCGCCGTGGTCTCGGCCGGCTACCTCGTCGACGAGGACAACTTCGCCCTGTTCTCCGCCGGGCGGGCCCTCGCCCCCGACGGCGTCCTGCGCTCCTTCAGCGCCGGGCGGCGCGGACTCCTGCTCGGCGACGGCGTCGGCGCGGTGGTCCTGGAGACCCGGGCGTCAGCCGCCGCGCGAGGAGCCGAACCGCTGGCCGTGCTCTCCGGCTGGGGCCTCGCCGGCGACGCCTACCACGTGTGCCAGCCGCACCCCGAGGGCCTCGGCATGGCCCGCGCGATCGGCGCCGCCCTGGCCAAGGCCGGCCTCGGGCCCGCCGACATCGGCTACGTCAACGCCCACGGCACCGGCACGCCCCACAACGACGCCGCGGAGACCGCCGCCCTGCGCCTGGCCCTCGGCGACGCCGTCGACAGCGTCCCCGTCAGCTCCACCAAGTCCCTGCACGGCCACGCCCTGGAGGCCTCGGGCATGCTCGAACTCGCCGTGACCGTCACGGCGCTGCGCCACGGAGAGCTGCCCGTCAACGGCGGCTGGACGGGCCCCGACGACCAATGCCGGCTGAACCTCGTCCTCGACGAGCCCCGCCGGGCCGCCCCCCGGCACGCCCTCAGCCTGAACGCCGCTTTCGGAGGAGCCAACACGGCATGGGTGGTGAGCACGCCATGACCCACTCCCCGCACCCGGCGGACACCGGCGTCCCCGCGGACACCGACGTCCTGGCCCGGGGCACCTGGCCCGGACCGGCCGACACCGGACCGCCACCGCCGCTGACCGGCTTCGTGGTCTCCGGCTTCAGCCCCATGGCCGCCGCCGCGGCCGACCGCTGCCTCACCCAGGTGTACGGCACACCCCGCGCCGAGGACGAGCGGCTCCGGCGACGCGCGCAGCGCACCGCGATCGTGCTCGGCAGCCGGGGCGGCGACCTGGAGACCCACACCGCGACCGCCGCCGCCGTGGACGCGGGCAAGGCCGCCGCGCCCCTGCTGTTCTTCCAGTCCGTGCCCAACGCGGTGGTCGGACACGTCGCCAAGCGCTGGGGACTGGCCGGCCCGGTCATCTGCTTCAGCCCCGACGACATCACCGGCGACCCGCTCGGCGAGGCCGCCGACGTCGCCCGGTGCCTGGTCGACGGCGGCGACGCCGACGAGGCCCTCGTCCTGCTCGTGGAGCAGGTCGGACCCGACGGCGGCGCGGGCGCCGCACACGCCCTGCTCGTCCGGCCCCGGCCCCAGGAGGTCACCGCGTGAGCCGGCCGCACCCGGTCTGGGTCACCGGCCTGGGACTCGTCACCCCCCTCGGGCTCGGGGTGCCCGCCTTCACCGAGGGGCTGGCCGCGCAGCGCTCCGGGCTGCGCCGGCTCGACGGCGAGGAGTGGGCCGCGACCGGCGCCGACGTCGCCGGTGTCGCCCCCGCCATCGCCGCCACCGACGTCCTGGCGCCCACCGAGGCCCGCTCCGTCGACCGGTTCGTACTGATGGCCCTGGCCGCCGCCGACGAGGCGCTGCGCCACAGCCGGCTGACGATCGGCGAGGACGTGGCCGCCGAACGCACCGCGGTGATCGTCTCCACCGGCGCGGGCGGCCTCGGCACCTACGAGGAGCAGGCCGTCGGCCGCGCCACCCGCGGCCGGGCCGCGGTCAGCCCCTACCTGCTGCCCGGCATGCTGCCCAACATGGCGGCGGCCCGCATCGCCATCCGCCACGGCGTCCGCGGCGTCAGCAGCTCCATCGCGACGGCCTGCGCCTCCGGTGCCATGGCGGTGGCCGAAGGGCTGCGGCTGATCCGCGAAGGCGTCGCGGACGTCGTGCTGTGCGGCGGCACCGACACCGCGCTCGCCCCCTCCGTCGCCACCTCCTTCGGCAACGCCCGGGCCCTCGCCAAGGCCGGGGCGGCGGACCCCGCCGCGGCCAGCCGCCCCTTCGACAAGGCACGCAAGGGCTTCGTCCTCGCCGAGGGCGCGGGCATCCTCGTCCTGGAGCGCGCCGACCACGCCCGCGCCCGCGGCGCCGCGCCGCACGGCCAGGTCCTCGGCTGGGGCGCGACCACCGACGCCCACCACCCGACCGCCCCCCTGCCGGACGGACGGGGCGCGGCCGCGGCGATGCGCCTGGCCCTGGCCGACGCGGGCCTCACCCCCGGCGACACCGGGTACGTCAACGCCCACGGCACCGGCACCAAGACCGGAGACCTCGCCGAGGCGCGGGCGGTCCGGGCCGTCTTCGGCGACGACGGCCCGCCGGTCAGCTCGGTCAAGGGCGCGATCGGACACCTGCTGGGAGCGGCCGGCGCGGTGGAGGCGGCGGCGACCGTCCTCGCCCTGCGCGACGGCAGCCTCCCCGCGACGGCCAACCTCGACGACCCGGACCCGGAGTGCGCGCTCGACCACGTCCGCGGCGCACCCCGCACGGCGGCCCCCGAAGCCGCGCTGTCCAACTCCTTCGCGTTCGGCGGGCACAACGTGAGCCTGGTGTTCTCCCGGCCCCGGTGACGGCCCGGCCCCGCCCCCTCCACCACCCACCCGTCCCGGAAGGACAAGGACACGTGACCAGCCCCGCACCCGGGACGACCGGCCCGGCGACCCCGGACGAACCGCCCGCCGACCTGCTGCGCCAGTTCTGGTGGCTGCACGACGCCCGCTGGTACCAGGGGGTCGCCAAGCGCTTCGGCCAGGACGCCGCCAACGAGGTCAACGCCGAGGCCATGCGGTT